>NZ_CAUQPH010000071.1:0-17386 GCF_963519925.1 uncultured Stenotrophomonas sp.
GCGCCGGGTACCGCAGGTCGAACAGCGCCTGCGGGAAACCGCCGAAATCGTGGATGGTGGGCGGCTGTGGGTGTGCGCCCACCACCGGCTGCCGGGTCAGCCAGTGCGCCGACGCCATCACGATCGCGCGCGGGCGCGGCAGTTGCGCGCCCAGCTCGGCCAGGCGCACCCCGACCAGACCCGGCTGCAGCGCGGTCATCGGCGAACCGTGGGAGATGTACAGCGAGGGCAGGCGGGTCATGGGGGCTCCAGCAGGCGATGCATCGGGAAAGGTGCTGATGCAGCTTATTGCCTTCACTGGTGATGATAAATGCCAAAATCAGCGCGCATTGTTCCACTGATGTCGGGCCTGACGCTGGCGCCGGATGGCGGCCCCTGATCGTGGTGCCTGATGGCGGCACCTTTTGGTGGCACCTTTTGGCGGCACCTTTTGGTGGCACCTCATGGCGGCACCTTTTGGTGGCACCTCATGGCGGCACCTTTTGGTGGCACCTCATGGCGGCACCTTTCGGCGGCACCTCATGGTGGCACCTCATGGTGGCATCTACTGGTAGCGCCGACTGTTAGTCGGCTGCTCTTCGCCGCAGCACATGGCTGCCCGTAGCCCCGCGCCTGGTGATGCAGCCGACTAACAGTCGGCGCTACCTTTCGGCATTCCGGCCGCCGTTTTACGCGGCGGCGGTTTCCAGCCGTTCTATCACTTCGGCCAGCGGTGCCGGCCGGCCCAGCAGGTAGCCCTGCACCTGGTCGCAGCCGTGCGCGGCCAGCCATTCGTGCTGGCCCGGCGTCTCCACGCCCTCCGCAATCACGGTCAGGCCCATGCTGTGGCCCAGCGACAGCAGCGCGCGGCAGATCGAGGCGTTGCGCGGGTTGATTTCCACGTCCGCGACGAAGCTGCGGTCGATCTTCAGGATGTCCAGCGGCAGGTGCTGCAGGTAGGACATGTTCGAATAGCCGGTGCCGAAGTCGTCCAGCGAAATGTGGATGCCCTGCTCGTGCAGCCGCTGCATGGTCTGCTTGGCCTGGCCCGGCTTGCGCATCAGGCTGCTCTCGGTCAGCTCCACGTGCAGCGCCCCGCGCGCCAGCCCGAATTCCTGGCTCGCGCGCTGGAACTCGGCGACCAGGTCGCTGTTGAAGAACTGCACCGCCGACACGTTCACCGCGATCGGCAGGTCCCAGCCGGCGTCCACCAGTTGCCGCTGCGCGCGCGCCGCTTCGCGGATCACCCAGCGGCCCAGCGCCAGGATCAGGCCGGTGTCCTCGCACAACTGGATGAACTCTCCCGGCGGAATGAAACTGCCGTCGGCCTGCGGCCAGCGCAGCAGCGCTTCCAGCGCCGCCGGGGTGCCATCGCTGGCGTGGCAGATCGGCTGGAAATACAAGGCGAATTCGGCGTCGATCGCGCTGTGGATGCGTCCGGCCAGGCGCAGCCGGTCGGCCAGCCGCGCGCTCACCGCGCTGTCGAACCAGGCGATCACGCTGCCTTCGTCGCGCGCGGCGTGCGCCGCCTGCGCGGCCATGCCGATCACCTGTTCGGCGCTGACCACGTCGCCGTCGAACTTCACCGCCACGCCGATGCGCGGCTCGAACTGGTGCAGCCAGTCCTGCCCACGCACCGGTTCGGAGACGGTCTGCACCAGCGTGTCCAGCGCGCTCTGGCGCTCATGGTCATCGCGGATCGCGAAGATGAAATCCTCGGCCGGCTGGAAGGCCAGCAGCCCGTAGCGCACGCCCAGTCCGCCCAGGCGCTTGGCCATGGCCTGCAGCACCACCTCGCCGACCTCGCGGCCCAGTGTATCGGCCACCAGCTGCAGGCCGCGGAACTGCACGTAGGCGATGGTGTAGCTGCCGCCCTCCTCGTCCAGCTGCGCGGCCAGCGCGCGCGTGTTGAGCAGGCCGGTGGCCGGGTTGTGGGTCGCGTGGTAGGCCAGGTCGCGCTCGTAGGCCACGCGGTCGCTGATGTCCTCGGCCAGCACCAGGCAGGCCTCGCGCCCGTCGAAATCCAGCCGCGCCAGGTGCGCACGCACCTCGAACACCGTGCCGTCCTTGCGCCGGTGCAGGCGCACCTTGGCGTCCTGCAGGTCGCCGCTGGTTGCATTGGCGATCGCCCCGCGGATCTCCTCCCAGCCTTCGCGCGGGCGGATGTCGAGGATGCTCATCGCCAGGAATTCGTCGCGGCTGTACCCGTACTGGCGCACCGCCGCCTCGTTCACTTCAAGGAAGCGCAGGGTGTCCGGGTCGAATACCCAGAACGGCGCCGGGTTGCGGTCGAACAACAGGCGGAACTGGCGCTCGGCCTGCTGCGCCCGCGCCAGCGCCTGGACCCGTTCGCTGACGTCGGTGAGTGCACCGATCATGCGCCGTTCCTGGTCGATGCCACCGACCTGCTGGCCGCGCGCCGACACCCAGTGGGTGGTGCCGCCCGGCAGCACGATGCGGAACATTTCATCCAGCACGCCGTTGCCGGCGAACGCCTGGTGGAAGGCGTCCCGCAGGCGCTGCGCGTCGTCCTGGTGCACGCGGTCGAAGAACTCGGCCACCGGCAGCGAATCCAGCGGAATGCCGAAGATCTCGCGGGCCAGCGGCGACCAGCGCAGCACCGCGGCATCCTCGTCCACCGTCCAGGTGCAGATCTTGCCGACCTGGTGGGCCATGCGCAGCTCGGCATGGCCGGTGCGCAGCTCCGCGCTCATCGCATCCTGGCGACGGGTGGCGCGGCGCAGGCTGCTGTAGACCAGCGCGAACGCGCCCCAGTACAGCAGGTACAGGCCCAGCGAGGCCTGCACGTACGGCCACCACGGCGCCAGCACGTCCTGCCGGGCCAGCCCGGCGTATACCGCCAGCGGGTACTCGGCCAGGGTGGTCAGGGTGGAAATGCGCTCCACCTGGTCGATCGGGCTGTTTTCGATGCCCAGCGGGGTGACCGAATCGCGCCCGACCAGGTCGCGGCGCTGCAGTTTGTAGCGCTTGCCGGTGAGCCCTTCGTTGTCCGGGCTGCGCGCCAGGACATGGCCGGCGCCATCGCTGATCGAGATCACACCGTGGTAGCCGATATCCAGGCCGCTGATCACCGACTGCAGCTCGCTGGCATGCAGCCGGCTCAGCAGCCAGCGGTCGTCGCCCATGCGCAGCGCCAGCGGCACCACCCAGCGCCGCATGCCCAGGTCCTGGGGCGGCCCCAGATACAGCTGGCTGGCCGCACCGCGGTGGTTTTCCACGATCCAAAGCGGAAGCGTCAGATCGCCGCCGCCGCTGGTCAGGGCGCGGCCGAACTGGTCCACCACCACGATGCTTTCCAGCTCGGCATGGCGCTGCAGCACGCCGTCGATGGCCTCGTCCAGCAGATCCGGCGCCTGCGCCGGTACCCGTTCGAACAGCTGCGCGCCGTCGGCGGCGATGCCGCGCATGGCCCGCTCCAGGTTGCGCAGTTCCAGCCGCAGCAGCCGCTGCGAGCTGGTGGCCAACGCCGAGCTCTGGCGCTGGGCGGCCTCGTGCCGTCGCTGGTAGTCATTGGCCAGCATCATCACCAGACCCGCACCCAGCAGCAGGCCCATGCTGACGCCCAGCCAGACGATCGTGCGCAGCGGCCGCGCCATCGGTTGGCTCAGCGCGGGCATCGCGGACCTCTACCTCGGTGACGGCCTGACTTCATGTAAACGCTTCCTGGTTTCCCCAAACCTGAGCGGCCGACGTCGCACTTTCTTGACGTCTCCAAAGCCCGTTCCCCACGGGCCAAGCTTTGGCCGGCGCCTTGTCCCCAGCATGCACCAGCCGGAGCCGCGCGGGAAGAGGTGAGACGGGCGTCACATAGATGAGGCGGGTCAACCCACCTTGGGGTTCGGTAATTGGAGCTGTCTGGTGGGGCGTCGGGCCGCCTGTGTCCGGGTCGCGGGCGATAGACTTGGGGTTTTCCCGTCGCCTGAGAAGTTCATGTCCAAGCTGCGCCGCTCCACCCTGATGCTTGCCGTTGCCGCCAGCCTGTCGCTGGGCCTGGCCGCCTGCGACCGCGATGCCACCGCGCCGGGCGCTGCCCCGGCCGCCGACAGCGCCGCCACCCCGCCCGCCGCACCCAAGCCGCAGCTGGGCAGCTTCGGCTTCGATGCCGCCGGCATGGACCGCAGCGTCGCCGCCGGCGACGACTTCTTCGGCTTCGCCAACGGCAGCTGGGTGAAGAACACCGAGATCCCGGCCGACCGCTCCAGTTTCGGCAGCTTCAATGTCATTTCCGAGAAAACCCTCGCCGATACCCGCGCCATCCTCGAAGGCGCCGCCGCCAACACCCAGGCCAGCGGTGAAACCAAACTGATCGGCGACTACTACGCCGCGTTCATGGACGAGGCCGGGATCGAATCGCGCGGCATGGCAGCGGTCAAGCCCGAGCTGGACGCCATCGGCGGCATCGCCGACAAGGCCGCGCTGGCCACCGCGCTGGGCGGCACCCTGCGCGCCGACGTGGACCTGCTCAACGCCACCAATTTCTATACCGACCGCCTGTTCGGCACCTGGGTGTCGGTGGACCTGCTGCAGCCGGACCGCAACGCGCCGTACCTGGTGCAGGGCGGCCTGGGCCTGCCCGACCGCGACTTCTACCTGGAAGGCGGGCGCATGGCCGAGCTGCGCAAGCAGTACCAGGCCTACATCGCGCAGGTGCTGCAGCTGGCCGGCGTCGCCGATCCGGCGGCCAAGGCACAGCGCATCCTGGCGCTGGAAACCCGCATCGCCCAGGCGCACGCCACCCAGGAAGAAACCAACGACGTGGCCAAGGGCGCCAACGCGTGGAACCAGGCCGACCTGAGCGCCAAGGCACCGGGCATGGACTGGGCCGCGTTCCTGGCCGCCGCCGGCCTGGACAAGCAGGACGACTTCATCGTGTGGCAGCCCAAGGCCGTGGCCGGCATCTCGCGCCTGGTCGCCACCGAGCCGCTGGACGTGTGGAAGGACTACCTGACCTTCCACGCTTTGGACCGCGCCGCGCCGTACCTGCCCAAGGCCATGGCCGATGCGCGCTTCGCCTTCCACGGCACCGTGCTCAACGGTACCCCGCAGCAGAGCGAACGCTGGAAGCGCGCGGTGGACGAAAGCAACAACGCCGTGGGCGAAGCGATCGGCAAGCTGTACGTCGAGAAGCATTTCGACCCGGCCACCAAGGCGCGTGCCGATGAAATGGCGAAGAACATCATCGCCGCGTTCGCCAAGCGCATCGACGCGCTGGAATGGATGTCGCCGGAAACCAAGGCGCACGCCAAGCGCAAGGTCGAAGGCCTCACCGTGGGCATGGGCTACCCGGACAAGTGGCGCGACTACAGCGGGCTGGAAGTGAAGCGCGACGACGCGCTGGGCAACGCCGAGCGCGCCAGCCTGTTCGAGTACCGCCGCAACCTGGCCAAGCTCGGCCAGCCGGTGGACCACAGCGAATGGGCGATGCTGCCGCAGACCATCAACGCGATGAACGTGCCGCTGGAAAACCGCTTGGTGTTCCCGGCCGCGATCCTGCAGCCGCCGTTCTTCGACGGCGCCGCCGACGATGCGGTGAACTACGGCGCCATCGGTGCGGTGATCGGGCACGAGATCAGCCACGGCTTCGACAATGCCGGTGCGCTGTTCGATGAAACCGGCCGCCTGCACAACTGGTGGACCGCCGAAGACCTGAAGCAGTTCAACGCCGCCGGCGATGCGCTGGCCGCGCAGTTCAGCAGCTACCAGCCGTTCCCGGGCGTGTCGGTGAACGGCCGCCTGACCCTGGGCGAGAACATCGCCGACGTGGCCGGCCTGGCCACCGCGTACGACGCTTACCAGCTGTCGCTGCAGGGCAAGCCGGGCCAGACCCTGGAAGGCTTCAGCCCGGACCAGCGCTTCTTCCTGGGCTTCGCGCAGGCGTGGCGCAGCAAGGCGCGCGAGCAGGCGCTGCGCAATTCGCTGCTGACCAACGTGCACGCCCCGGGCCAGTTCCGCGCGCTCACCGTGCGCAACCTGGACGCATGGTATCCGGCCTTCGAAGTGAAGGAAGGCCAGAAGCTGTACCTGGCCCCGGAAAAGCGGGTCAAGGTGTGGTGAGAAAAACGGGCGCTTCGGCGCCCGTTTTTTTCAAGGAACGAATGGGTAGCACCCGCGGTAGGGTCGGTTCCCAAACGACTGCCGATGGCAATGATCGGCAGGGTGACGCATGACAGGTATCGGGGTGACGCCTGCGTTTCAGGTCATGCGTAAATGAAATCACACACGTTATCGGCGGTCGTTTGGGAACCGACCCTACCGACGTGTCAGTGCTGCGTGCGTCGATGTGCCATTGGCCCCGTTCGCCAATGCGTTCCGGGTCACCAATGGGCGAGCGTGCTGAGCGGCACGCCCATGCGTGCGCACGCGCGCGCGGCCACCCCGTCCTGCAGCGCGCGGCGGAACAACGGCGACATGCCCTGCAGCACCCGCGCGGAAGCGCGTGCCTGGGTGCGCTGCATCTGCGTGCGTTCCAGCATCGCGATGGCCCACTCGGGAAGCAGCACCGCACCGGCGCCGAGGAACAGCTCGCGCGACAACCCCGCCATCGGTACCGGCAGCCGGATGCTTGAGAGCACCGCCAGCACTTCACGCGAGCGTCCGTCGAAACGGAGCAACGGACGCTGCCGTTCGAAGTACGCCTCCACCGCCTCTTCCGAGGCAGGCACATCGGTGGCCCCCAATGCTTCGGCCACGCGGCGGTACTCATCGTAGTAACGGTCGGCGATGGCCTCCGGCACTTCGCGGCAGTAACGCCGGTACCCCTGCAGGAAGCCGTAGGCCTCGGTCACGTGCACCCAGGTCAACAACGCGGGATCGTCGGCGGAATACACCTGCCCGTCCGGCGTCTGCCCGCGCACGTGGGCGTGGATGCGCTTCACCTTCGCGACCAGCGCCTCCACTTCGCCCGATGCCGCATAGCTGGTGCACGCCACGAACGCCGTGGTCCGGCGCAACCGCCCCACCAGGTCGTCGCGGAAGTTGGAGTGGTCGTACACCCCGGCCAGGGCCAGCGGGTGCAGGGTCTGCAGCATCAGCGCGCACAGCCCACCGGCCAGCATCCCGGGGAACTCGGCGTGCACCCGCCAGGTCGCGCTGTCCGGCCCGAACCAGCCCGGCTCGCCCACCGGATGGTCGTAATCGATGCCGCTCTCCCCGCGCGGGAACGCGCCCATCACCCAGCGCCGGATCGGGACGGTGGCGGGGCGGGTGAGCCGGTGCAGCAGTGACGACATCCAGGGGCTTCCAAGAGGGTGGAGAGGGCCGCGATCCTGCGCGGTTGCGTCAATTCTGCGTGATCCACGACGCCCGCGGGGCGTAGCGCGTGACGCCGTGCGCGGAATTGTGCGGTTGCAACAGGAGTGGGTGGGGTTTTTGGGCTTTCCGCAGCGATTTTGGATGATGCACCGCGCAAGAAAGCGCTCTACGCCCGCATTCAGTTTAGACACCTGCGGCGTTTTGTCGCACCGCCCATTGCCAAGCGCCGCGAACGTGCTTAGAACTGAATCCGCCTCACCGCAAGTCCAATGCGCCGCTGCACGTTCCCCAAGGAGCCCGTGATGATCGCTTTGTTCAAAGGTTTGGGTTTACTGCTCCAGGACAACGAGCTGTACAGCAGCCCGTTCGACAAGCAGGTCGCGCATTGGCGCAACAAGAGTGAGCAACAGATCCGCGAGGAAGTGGCCACGCTGGCCAAGGCCAAGGGCCAGTGGCTGATGGCCTCGATCGTCGGCTGGCAGGCCGCCTCGCTTTTGATCCTCGGCCTGATCGCCAACTACCTGTGGAAGGACGACTTCCATATCACCTTCACCCGGGTGGTGATCGTGTTCGGCTCATGGGTGTCGATCCTGTTCGTGATCTGGTTCATGGCCAACATGTTCGACCACACCGCCGGCTTCGAGCGCTGGATGAAGGCGTTCAACAGCCGCGCGCGGATCACCTCCGACGCCGACACCGTCGAATGCGTGGCCGAAGCACTGGACATGGCCCAGCTGTACCCGGAAGTGCTCGATTACAAGCAGGCGGTCACCGCGCGGCGCGAA
The DNA here is from genome assembly GCF_963519925.1 of uncultured Stenotrophomonas sp. Lineage (NCBI taxonomy): Bacteria > Pseudomonadati > Pseudomonadota > Gammaproteobacteria > Lysobacterales > Lysobacteraceae > Stenotrophomonas > uncultured Stenotrophomonas sp. Next base: position 8,037 of record NZ_CAUQPH010000071.1, read on the forward strand.
CTGCGCCACGAAGACATCCGCATCATGCGCGAGATCGGTCGCATGAAGCAGCATTCGGAACTGGTGGGCCAGCTCAACCATGTAGGCGAGCCGGACAGCGGCCACAACCTGAATCTGCAGCCGGCGTTCTGACCCATCGGGACCCCGGCAACGGCAGCGGGGCAGAGCCCCGCTCTACTGCGTGGGTCACATGCCGCGGAACAGGCTCATGAACGGCTGGCTCACGTTGAGCAGCTCCGGGCGCTGCTTCAACCGCAGCTGCCCGCGACCGGTGTCGTCGCGGGTCACCGCCGCCACTGCTTTCATGTTGACGATGGTGGAACGGTGCACCTGGCGGAAGCGCTGCGGGTCCAGCACCTCCAGCAGCTCGCGCAGCGGCGTGCGCAGCAGGCTTTCGCCGGCTTCGGTCACCACCGTGGTGTACTTGCTGTCGGCGCGGAAATAGACCACGTCCTCGAGCATGATCAGCTGGGTATCGCGGCCGTTGCTGGCGGTGATCCAGGCCAGCGGCGGCGCGCTCGACGCAGCGCCGGGCTGCTGGCCCAGGCGTTGCAGCAACTGCTCCAGCATCGCAGTGTCCGGGCGCCCCAGCTGCATGCGCGCCAGGATGCGTTCGCGCGTGGCCAGCAGGCGTTCGTCGCTGACCGGCTTGAGCAGGTAGTCGATGGCGCCGTGTTCGAACGCATCGATCGCGTACTGGTCGTAGGCGGTGACGAACACCACCTGGGTGCGCGGGCTGATCTCCGGCAGCGCACGCGCCACGTCGATGCCGCTGATCCCGGGCATGCGGATGTCGAGCAGGGCCAGGTCCGGTTTCAGTTCGGCCAGCCGCTCCAGCGCGCTGGCGCCGTCTTCGCATTCGGCCACCAGCCGCAGTTCCGGCCACAGCCGCTGCAGCTGCGCCACCAGCGACTGCCGCAGCAGGTCTTCGTCTTCGGCAATGAGCGCATCAAGCTGCATGGATCGCCTCGCGTGCGTCGCGCGGCAGGGTGATCGTTGCCGCCACGCCGCTGGGGAAGTTGGACACGATGGCCACGCCGGCGCGTTCGCCGCAGGTCAGGCGCAGCCGTTCGCGCAGGTTTTTCAGGCCGATGCCGGTGCCACTGCTGTTGCCCTGGCCGAAACCCAGCCCATCGTCGGCCACGGTCAGGGTGACGTGGTCGTCAAAGGCGCGCGCGATGATCCACACCGTGCCACCACCCGGCTTGGGTTCCAGCCCGTGCTTGATCGCATTCTCGACCAGGGTCTGCAGCGCCATCGACGGCAGCGGCAGACCGTGCAGCGCCGGCGGCACGTCCACCTGCAGCGCCAGCCGCGCGCCCATGCGGATCTTGAGGATCTCCAGATAGGCCTGGGTGCGCTCCAGCTCCACACCCAGCGTGGACATCGACTCGTCCACGCTCGGCAGCGAGCTGCGCAGGTACTGGATCAGGTGGCCCAGCATCTGGTCGGCCCGCGGCGGGTCGGTGCGGGTCAGCACCTGCGCGTTGGCCAGCGTGTTGTACAGGAAGTGCGGTTCCACCTGCGCATGCAGCAGGTTGAGGCGGGCCACCGACAGTTCCTTCTCGGTGGCGGTCTGTTCGGCCGCCGCCTGTTCGTCGCGGCGCTGTTCGGCCACGCGGCGGGTGATGGCGCGCCCGACCGCTTCGGCATTCTCGTAGTTGCTGCCTTCGTCCACCGCCAGCAGGTCGGCCCACACTCCCGCGTCGGGTTCGAATACCAGGGTGACGCTGCTGGTGCCCTGCCCCGGGCTGACCGTGGCCAGCACGCTGTTGCGCTTGATCGCCCAACGCGCCGGCAGGTTCCAGCGTGACGGCGGGCGACCGTTGTAAGGATCCACGCGGCGCACGTACGCGCGCACCTGCAGGCTGCCGGCGGCGCTTTCAATGTCCTCCACGCGGGGCAGTTCCTTGATTGCCTGTTCGACCAGGGCGAAGGCGGCGCCGGCGTCCATGGGCAGCTCGATCTGGCGGCGCTGGCGGCTGGACAGGGAAGCCGCGTCCAGCCGCCCGGCCACGATCGAGACCCGGCGCAGGTGGGTGATGCAGCTGCCCAGCGCGGTAACCATCAGGAACAGCGCCAGCAGCCCGAACACCCAGCCGGGGCCCTCGTCCATGCCGTGGAAGAAACCGCTCCAGACGAACCCGGCCACCACCAGCGCGGCGGCCCAGGCCAGCAGAATGCGAAGAATCAGGGAGAGACTGGCGAACACGGCGGCGTCTTCACGATGGGATGGTGTGAGGATAGCCCTGCCCGTGGAGCGCACAAGCGGCATGCGACGAAAGCGGGAAACGCGGGGATGAAATGGCGCCGGTGTGGCACCGGGGGTCCGGGGGCCACGTGGACACGCATGGCGTGTCCCTACGCGACCGGTCTGGGGGCCACGTAGCGACACGCCATGCGTGTCCCACGTACAGCGGGGCCGAAGACCATCCCCCCGCCGGCAGGAACCGGCGGGGGCCAACGCTTACCTGCGCTCTGCGGCGCTGGCATCGCGCGGTGCGCGGAACTGCGAGTCATCGCTCCAGTTCGGCCAGCTGCGCGAATTGGCCAGCTGGTTGCCCAGGGTGTACAGCACCTCCAGGTCGCGTGCAGCACCGGCGAACTTCCAGTCAGGCTGCCACTCGTCGCCCTGCTGGTGGTAGCGCTTGGCGGTGTAGTCGTCCGACGCCGCCTTGCCGGCGGCCACGCCGCCCTCCACCCAGTCCTGGCCCGCCGAGTACGACACCGCCGGCACGCCACGCTTGGCGAACGGGAAATGGTCGGAACGGAAGAACAGGCCGGCTTCTGGCTTGGGGTCCGGGGTGTAGCGGATGTCCCAGCCCTTGGCCACGTCCTTGAGCTGGTCAAGCAGTTCCAGACTGGCCGAACCATAGATGCCGAAATCGCGCGACGGACCGAACGGCGCCATGCCGTCCATGTTGATCACCGCCACGGTCCTGGCCAGCGGATACAGCGGATGGCTGGCGTAATACTCCGAGCCCAGCAGGCCCTTCTCTTCCGCGGTCACGGCCAGGAACAGCACCGAACGCTCGGGGCGCTTGCCCTTGGCGAAGCCACGCGCCAGTTCCACCAGCGACGCGGTGCCGCTGGCGTTGTCCAGCGCACCGTTGAAGATGGTGTCGCCGTCCGCATCCGGCTTGCCCACGCCGATGTGGTCCCAGTGCGCGCTGTACACCACGGTTTCGTCCGGGTGCTTGCTGCCTTCCAGGCGCGCGGCCACGTTGTGCGAGGTGATCACCTCGGTCTTCACCGCGTACTTGGCCGACAGGGTTTCGCCCTTCAGCTCCACCGGCTTGAAATCGCGGCGCTGGGCCTGCTTTTTCAGCGCCTCGAAATCCTGGCCGGCGCGCTTGAACAGGTCCACCGCCAGGTCGCGCTGGATCCAGCCTTCCAGCAGCGGGTGCGCCTCGGCCGGATTGTCGCGGACCACGTCGAACATGGTGTTAGTGTTGGAGCCGGCCACCGTAGCCCAGCCGTAGGAGGCCGGCGCGGTTTCATGCACGATCAGCACGCCCAGCGCACCCTGGCGGGCGCCTTCTTCGTACTTGTAGGTCCAGCGCCCGTAATAGGTCATGCCCTTGCCGTCAAAGTCGCCTTCGCCGGTTTCGAAATCGGGGTCGTTGATCAGCACGACGGCGATCTTGCCCTTCAGGTCCACGCCCTTGAAGTCGTTCCAGTTGCGCTCCGGCGCGTTCACGCCGTAGCCCAGGAACACCAGCGGGGCATTCTGGATGTCCACCTCGCTGGCACCGTTCATGGCGGCGCGCACGGCGATTTCCTTGCCCTGGCTGAGCGACTGCGGGGTGCCCTTGCTGGACAGCGCCAGGCTCGGCGTGCCGACGATATCGCCCTTGAGCAGCGGCACGGCCTGGGTCCACAGGCGCTTGCCGTCCTTCAGGTCGCCACCCGGCTGCAGGCCGGCGTCCGCGAACTGCTTGCTGAGGAAGGCGATGGTCTTTTCTTCGCCGGCGGTGGCCGGTGAGCGGCCCTCGTAGGCGTCGGAAGCCAGCTCCTTGACGTCAGCGGAGATCCGCGCGCCGTCGAATTTGGGCGTCGCCGCCATCAGCGCGCTGGACACCGACAGGGCCAGCACGCTCAGTACCACTCGCTTCATTGCTCTCTCCGCTGTTGGGACAACCCCACCATTCACGGATCATAACCGTCCCGCGCGCGACATGGGCCCCGTGGCCGGCCAACGGCCGGCGCTACCGCTTGCGGTTGATTGATCCCGATCCCGACCACCACGTAACAATTCGTAGCCCCGGCCGTTGGCCGGACACCGCGCGCAGCGCGGCGCAACCATCCGGAGCCGAAAACAAAAACGCCGGCTGCACTGCAACCGGCGTTTAAACCCACCGAAGCCGCCGATCAGGCGCCGATACACATCACCAGTTCGGATCTTCCGCCGGCGCTGCCGCCTTCGGTGCGGCCGCACGCGGCGGCTTCGGCTTCGCGCTGCCCGCGTTCGACGCGCTGGCCGCCGACGCGGCCGGCTTCACCGCACCCGCCTGCGAACGCAGCTCGATCGAGCCCGGCTTGAAACTCGCACCGCCCACGTCCGCGCCACCTTCGATGGTGCCGTAGGACGTCTGCGAGGCCACCCGATCCACACGGATCGTGCAGCACGGGGTTTCATTGCGGCCGAGCGAACGCCCGGTCTGCGGGTCCTTCAGTTCCTCGCCCAGCATCACCGCCTGCCAGCGCTGGCCGACCTTGAGCGTGTCGCCACCTTGGCTCAGCACCACCTGGTCGCCGGTCATCGCCACCACCGACACCGGGAAGATCTCGGTGATGATCGCGGTGCCGATCTGCCCCGACAGCGACTCCATCATCGCTGCGGCCATGCCCTTCCCATCGACCACGCGCGGCAGCGTGCTCGGGCCGGTCGAGGCCAGCTGGTGGTCGAAGCTGTCCGACATCACCACCTCGCCGGTGGTCGCGTTGATCAGGCGCAGGGTGATGCGGCCACCGCCCGAGTACGAGCTCACCTGGCGGTCGGACATGCGCAGGTTGCGCACGCTGCGCGGGTACTCGAAACGCTCGATGGTCGGAATCAGGATCAGGTCGGTGGCCAGCTGCTGGCCCAGCCGCGCGGTGTCCTGCAGGCGCACGTTGCCGCTGTTGATGTGGTCGATCTCGGCCTGCATCTCTTCGCCGAACTCGCGGTCCAGCACGATGAAGCGCTTGGTCTGGGTCAGCGTGTCGTTCAGGCGCGCGCGGATTGCCGCGGCCACTTCCTCGCTGGCCACCCGGCCATCGCCCACCGCGTAGCTGCCGCTGCGCACGTGCGGCTGGGCGACCACGATCTTCGGCCGGCCCTGCTCGGCCGGTGCACGGTACTGGGCGATATCGGCGCGCACGCGCACCTTCCAGTAGCTGCGCATAGTGCGGCGGCTGACATCGGATTCGAACGACTGCGCGCCGCGCTCGGCCTCGACGCTGGCCTGTTCCTTGTAGCTTTCCTTGATGCTGGCCGAGGCGGAACCACCACCCCCGGCAGCCTCGGCCTGCGCCTGCGCCGAGCCACTGGCCGAGGCAGACGCCGAATAACGGTAGCCGGCGTCGCTGGCGCGCACGCGGGCGATCACTTCTTCATCCAGCTGGCTGACTTCTTCCTGCGAGAGGATCTCGTACCCCAGCACCGCCCCCTGCGAGGCGGCGATCATCTGCTGGGCGAACGCGTCGGCGCGGATGTCGCCGACGTGTTCCCCATCCACGTCCACATGCAGGCCGGCACGCAGGCCCTGCATCTGGCTCGCCACGCGCACCCCATTGACCTGTGCCACCGCCGACTGCAGCGCGGCCAGCACCGCCAGCTCCGGCGTGCTGCCGATGCCTTCGGCCTCGCGCGCCACCTTGGTGGTGCCGCCGAAATCCGGCGTACCGCGCAGCGGCTTTTCGGCCGGCGCTTCCACCTTCGATCCGGCTTTCGCCGCAGGTGCCTCCACCGGTGCCTCCTGCTTGCCGCAGGCGGCAAGCAGGGTCACGGTGAGGGCCAGGCTCAACAGTCGGTATGGGGTCTGCATGCGTGGCGTTCCTTTCTCTTACAGGCTGTCGAGCATCGACTCAGCGTTGCCCGGCACCTTGATCTTGGCGGCGCGGGCGAAGGTCAGTGCGGCCTTCGACGAGGAGTACAGGCCCTTCAGGTAGCCCGGCGATTCCTTGGCCACCCACGCACCGGCGGCCAGCTTGCGGCCCACGGTGACCAGCTGGGTACCGCTCAGGCTCTTCATGCCGTTGGCGAAGTTGCTGGCTTCACCGCTCAGCTTCTGGCCCTCGGCAGCCGACGCGACCAGGGCGACCAGGCCGGTGGTGTAGTGCTGCTTGGACTCGGCGCTCAGCTCCGGCTGTGCCGCCACGCGCTCATCGATCGCGGCCTGGGCGGCTTCGCTGACCGAAACCGACTTCTTCATCTGGTCCACGTTGACCGAACCGGACGACAGCGCCTGGCGCTCGGCTTCCAGCAGCTGCACCTGCTCGGCCAGGCCGAAGGCCTTGGCGAAGGAAGTCTGCGCGTCCAGCGAATGCGACTGCGAGGCCACGAAACGACGCACCAGCGCTTCCTGCGCGGCTTCGTCCGGGGCGCCGGCCGACGCGGCGGCGGTGCTGTTGCCACCGCCGGCCAGGTCCTTCAGCTTGCCGAACTGCGCGTGCGCCGGCGCGGCGAAGGTGGTGGCGATGGCCAGTGCGATCAGGGTCTTGCGGATCATGGTGTAAATCCTTGTTGGAAAATGTTGGTGCGAACCGTGGGTACCGACCGTTGGCCGGTACGCCTTAGCGCACTGCCTTGACGTTGAGTTCGTTGATCATCTGCTGCGCACCCTTTTCAGAGGCGAACTGCAGCGCGTTGGTGCGGGCCACGGTCTCGTTCGGGCCGGTACCGGAGAACTGCACCGGGCCCACCGACGACACCGTCTTCGGGAAACGGCCGCTCACGTCCAGCACCTTGCCGGTGACGGTGACGAACACGCGGGTGTTGCCGCTGACCGGGTCGCGGTCGCGCATGCCTACGTCCAGCGTGCCCACTGCCAGGTACGGAATGTTGGCGGCCTTGATGCCGTTGGCGGTGTCGCGCAGGGTGGCAGGCGACAGGTCGTTGCCGGTGCTGAAGTCCTTGCGGATGCGCTCGATGCTCAGCAGGCCGCGGCTTTCGCCTTCCACGTATTCCGCTTCCACCACTTCATAGCCGGCCGCGCTGAACGCACCGGTCATGGCGGTGTTGATCTCGTTGGCGTTGGCCACCTTCCAGCTGACGTTGTCGCTGCGCTGGGTGGTGCTGCCACCGGAGGTGACCGACACCGACGCGTTCTGGTTGATGCTGCCGCTGGTGCTCACCGAATTGCCACGGAAGCTGTCGCCTTCGCGGGTCTTCTCGTCATAGCTCTGGCTGGCGTCGACGCGACGGTATTCCTTGTCCTGGAACGACTGCACGGTGTCCTGCGAGCGCGCCATGAACAGGAAGGTCAGCAGCGAACGTTCGTTGCCGCGCGCACCGGCGGCGGCCGAACCGGCATCCAGCTTGGTCTGCAGCAGGGTGGTGTTGATCTCGGCGCGCACGCTGACCGTATAGGTCTTGGCCTTCTTGTCTTCGGTGTCCGAGAGCGGCACCGCCGACAGCACGTAGCGGTCGATCTCGCCGATGAACTCGGCGCGGCGGTCTTCGAACAGGCGCAGCTTGGCCGCACCGGATTCGGCGATGTACGCCTCCAGTGCATTGACCTTGGCCTTGTTCAGCGCTTCGGCGCGGGTGTCGGCACTCAGGCGCAGGCCATAGCTGGCCGAACCGGTACCACGGGAGCTGGCGGTCTGCGCCGACACCGGCGCGGCCACCATCAGGGCAATGAGAATCAGCAGTACGGCACGAATCAACGGCATGAGGTGATCAACTCCTGGAGGGCTTGGGTCTGTTGCTGCAGCGGCTTGCCGCCGGGCTTCTGTTCGTCCAGCCACGCCTTCGAATCGGCGCGCCTGGCGGCGGCGCCGGCGAAGGCGTCGAAGCCGGCCAGCACGGTTTCGTAACTGGCCGACCACTGGTCCACGTGCCACTGCGTGGCCGGCACCACCTTGGTGGCGCCCTTGCGCAGCGGCTGGTCGAAGAACACCTTGCCCGAGAACGGCTCCACCACCGTGGCCTGGAAGAACGCGCCGAACAGCATCGTCTTCATCGCCGGGGTTTCGTTGATCACGCCGTTCTTCAGCGCATCCAGGCGCAGCTTCACCACGTAGTCCGGCTCGGGAATCTTCAGCTGGTACACCTTGCCGTCGGCAAAGCGTGCGGCCATCGCGCCGCCGATCGCCTGGCCGCTGGCCGGCGGCAGCAGGCCGATGCCGGTGTTGGACGACAGCGTCTTGGAAAGCTCATGCGCCAGCGTGGCGCGCAGCATGCCCGCATCCACCGCGTCGGGCAGCTTGCCCAGCACCGCATCGGACAGGGTCACCTCGCCCACCTGCAGGCGGCGCGTCGACGCCGCCGGCAGCTGCGCCTTGGCCAGGGTGTCGGCCAGCACCTGCGGCAGGCCGGTGGCGGCCCTGCCGTACAGCAGGTCGGCCACGATCGCATCGATGTCGTCCTCGTCCGGCAGGAACTCCATCACGTCGATGCGCTGCAGGGTGATCGGATAGGACGCCACCACCTGGCGTTCGCGGAAGTCGAAGAACAGTGCCTGCAGCGCCACTTCCACCAGCACCTTGTACTGCCCGCCAATCGGTTCGATCGAAACCAGCTCGCGGTCCAGCGCGGTCGCCAGCACCGTGGCACTGGTGGTGCCGTCGAGCATCGCCAGCGGCTGGTCGATCAGTTCCAGGTGTGCCGGACGCTGCGCCTGCAGCCGGGCCCACAGCGCCTGGTTGAGCGGGGCCAGGCCGCGCGCCTGCAGCACGGCGGCCGCACGCGGGGTGCTGGCGTCGACCTTGCTCTGTTCGGCGGTGTAGGCGAATCCGGCCCAGTAGGCCTGCTGCGACTTGTCGGCGGCCTGTGCGCTGCCGGCCATGGTGCCGACCACTACCCACCCGCACAGCAGCAGCCACGCGCTACGCGCGCGCGTACGCATCTTCCCTGAAAACATTGTCCCGCTTCCCTTATCGGCTGGACCTGGCAGGTGCCCGGTCACTTTTGAGAGTGCGCACGATAGACCCTGTTCAGGTTTCGAGCAAGCGCGGAAGTATGTCAGTCCGGTGTCGCCGCGTCCGCCCGCGCCTGCAACAGCGCGCGCTCCCGGGCGTTGGGGGTAAGCCGTGCAGCGCGTGCGAACGCGTCCGACGCTTCGCCCATCCGGCCCAACTGCGACAACAGGTCGCCCTGCACGGCGGCCAGCGGCGCATAGTCCTGCAGGCGCGGATCGCCCGCC
>NZ_CAUQPH010000072.1:0-17226 GCF_963519925.1 uncultured Stenotrophomonas sp.
GGCGACGCTGGCCGAATCGCAGCACCTGGCGTCGCTGCGCACCGGCCTGTACTTCGGCGGCGGCGCCTTCGAGCGCCGACGCCTCGGTCTGCGCCACGCTCACCGCCACGCCCGCATCGGCGCCGCTGCCACTACCCCAGAACAGTCCACGGGGCGACAGCGCCAGCGCCGACCCATGGCTGAGGCTGTAGCCGGTGGCGCGCGGCCGCCACTGCCGCGACAGCACGGCAGCGGTATGCCCCAGCGGCGTATCGCTGCGCAGCGCCAGCAGCACGTCGGCGGCGCCGGTATCCTGCACGCTGAGCTCGGCACCGGCCTCGCGTGCGCTGCCATCCTGCTCCTGTCGCCACGACTGGGCCAGCCGCAGGCTCCGCTCCGGATCGTCGTGGCGTTGGTGGCGCGCGTCGATGCCGATCCTGCCCAGCAGGCTGGCACTGGCCGCGTGCCGCAGGCGCGAGAGGGTGAGGCCGAGCTGCGCGCCCTGGTCGTGATGCGGTCCAGCCTGGCGCCAGACACCAAACCGGGCACTGATGCTCATGCCGCGCCATTGGCGGGTGTGGCTGTAGCTGGCCTGCACGCTGCGCGACGTCGGCGCCAGCGCCACAGGCACTCCCGGCCGCTCGGGCACCCCGCTGCGGCGGCGGGTATGGCCCAGGTAGAGACTGCCGCCGGCCAGCGGCAGGCTGAGCGAGGCGGTGACGGCGTTGGCGCAGCCGCGACGGTCGTGGTCGCTTGCCGTCTGCACGCCGCAGCGCGCGCCGCGCATGCGCTGCCGGTACAGGTTCCAGGACGCGCGGTTGCGCACGCTGAGCTGCTGCTGGTCGCCACGGCTGCCGTCGCTGCCCGCGATGACGCCGATTTCGGCCTGCAGGTCGTGCGCGCCAAGGCGGTGCCGCAGCCCGGTCCGCAGTTCGGCGTGGCCGCGCTCATCTATCCGGGCTACGCCCAGGCTCATGCCGAGCTGGCGGGCGAGTGGCAGCCGCAGCCCGGCCTGGAACGTGCTGGACGCGAATTCGCTGGCCGGCGCGCGTTGCCGCCCGCCCTGCACGAACCACTGCAGCCCGGGCTGGCCCCAGTCCTGGCCACGCACGAAGGGCTGGGTTTCGCTGCGCACCAGCCGGCCGTCTTCGTGGATGCGCAGGGTGACGTCGTAGCTGCCCGCCGGAAACCGGCGGGTGTCCAGGTCGCTGACCCCGGGCGGCAGGTAGAAGGTCTGCAGCAGGCGGTCGCCGTCGAAGGCATCCACGCGCGCGGGTCGCGACAGCAACACGGTAAGCGGCGCGCCGCCGGGGCTGGCGTCGACATCGACGTAGGCCTGGGTGGTGCCCACGCGGACGCCGTCGAAACGCTCCAGCGGAAGCAGCCCCAGCCCGAACTGCCCACCCTGCGGGCTGGCCAGGTTGCGCCGGTCCATGCGCCCGACCTGCAGGTAGTGGCGCCGTGCGAGGTCGTGGCGGTAGTACAGGTCATCGACCTGGAGGTGATCGCGGCTGGCCTTCCCGGACCAGGCGTGGCGGGCGTAGTTCCAGCTGCCACCGAGGTGGCCACTGCGCAGCACGCCGAGCGCGGCGCTGCCATGCGCGTTGAGCGCATACGCCCGGCCATCGCCGCTGAGGGTCAGTCCCTGCTGGTGCAGCAGCGCGTTCTCGGCCTGCTCGCTGGGCGCGTGCAGGCCGTCGCTGGCCGCCGGCCCGCGCGGCAGCCAGCGCAGTGCGGGAAACAGCAGCAGGGCGCTGTCGCCTTCGTCGAAGATGGCATGCACGTGCTGGGGATCCTCGGACGGGGCGCGCCAGCCGCAGCCGGGCTGTGGCTGGGCGTGGACGCAGGCCAGGTGGCTGTCGCGCGGCAACGGCGCCGACAGTGCCGGCAGCAGGGCCTGCTGGGCGGACAGGGAAAGGCCCAGCGCGGCCAGTACCGGCGCGGGGTCTTCAAGCTGGATGTGATCGAGGGTGACCCAGGCGGGCCACAGCCCGGCCGAGCGGCCGAACGCGCGCACGTCGAGGCGTTCGCGCTGGCCGGTGACCAGGTCTTCGAAACCGGCCGGCACCGGGCTCGCCTGCGCGACCAGGGCGGCCAGCAGCAGGGCGAGCGCCACCGCCAGCCGGACGAGGGCGGGAGCAGGAATGCGCATGGCGAAGGGGCCTGCACCGGCCGCTCAGGGGCCGATGCAGGCGTGGTCGGTCAGAGGCTGCTGGCGCGCTGCACGAGCACCAGACTGACCGGGCCGTCGTACAGGCCGGCGGCGGCAATCGGACCTGGCGTGGCCTGGGCGACAGTCAAGGGCATTTCGATGGAGGCACCGGGAATCGCGCCCAGGAACAGCTGGTCGGCGGTAAAGGCGATCGGCGCGACGCCAAGCTCTCGACCATTGAGGCTGACCGCCAGCGGTACGTCGACGGCACCGGCCGCGGTGACCTTGGGCATCAGCACGGCCGGTTCGGCCAGGCGCACGTCGACATCGAGGCTGGTGTCGTTGGAGAACACGCGCACCCGCTCGCTCCAGCTGCCGAGCCCCTGCCCGGCGCGATAGGGCATCTGCACGGCATCGGGAAGCACGCTGCCATCGGCTTTGAGCAGCGACAGGGTCGGGTCGACGTTGGCCCAGACAGTGATGTGCGCTTCGGCCGCTTGGGCGGACAGTGCGGCGGTAACCAGCGCCAGGCCGAGCGCGGCCTGCTTCAGAGTGCGGAACATGAGTTTGTCTCCCTTGATTGGAATGCACCTCGCATGAGGCTGTCGTTGCGCCCTGCACGCAGGGCTGGCGACCCGATCAAGGTAGGCAGCGGCGCCCTGCCCCCACACGCAACCATTCTTAAACCCGGCGCAAGCCACCACGATCTGCGACAGCGCGCGCGATACCGCGGCATCGCAAGCATTCCGAGCATGTTCGTGGCGAACGCGTCGCTGCATGTCGCCCACGGCGGGCGACGGCGCGGACAAAAAAAAACACCTCCTTGCGGAGGTGTTTTCCAGGCGACGCGGGGCGTTGGATCAGCCCGCGTAATCGCGCACGTCGCTGCCGGTGTAGACCTGGCGCGGGCGGCCGATCTTCATTTCCGGGTCGACCTGCTGTTCCAGCCAATGCGCGACCCAGCCGGAGGTACGGCCCAGGGCGAACATGACGGTGAACATTTCGGTCGGGATCTGCAGCGCCTTGTAGATGATGCCGCTGTAGAAGTCCACGTTCGGGTACAGCTTGCGGGCGACGAAGTAGTCGTCCTGCAGCGCAGCCTGCTCCAGCTTGACCGCGACGTCGAGCAGCGGATCCTGCACGCCCAGCTGCTTGAGCACCTTGCTGGTCATCTCACCGATGACCTTGGCGCGCGGGTCGAAATTCTTGTAGACGCGGTGGCCGAAGCCCATCAGGCGGAAGCCGGAGGTCTTGTCCTTGGCCTTGAGCACGGCCGATTCGACGTTGTCGGCCGAACCGATTTCTTCCAGCATCTTCAGCACGGCTTCGTTGGCACCGCCATGGGCCGGACCCCACAGCGCGGTGACGCCAGCGGCGACCGACGCATACGGGTTGGCGCCGGTCGAACCGACCAGGCGCACGGTCGAGGTCGAGGCGTTCTGCTCGTGGTCGGCGTGCAGGATGAACAGCAGGTCCAGTGCCTTGACCACGTCCGGGTTGAGGTCGTACTGGCCATCGGCCGACTCGAAGGTCTGCTTCAGGAAGCGGCTGACGTAATCCAGCGAGGTGTCCGGCTTGTTGGCCGGCAGGCCCTTGCCGTGGCGGTAGATCAGCGCCGACAGGGTCGGGACCTTGGCGATCAGGCGCACCGCGGACTGGCGGCGCTGTTCGGCGTCGGACAGGTCCAGCGCAGCGTGGTACTTCGCCGACAGCTGCGCGATGGCCGCGGCCAGGATCGCCATCGGATGGGCGTCCTTGTCGAAGCTGGCGATCAGCGCGTTGATCGAGGCGTCGACGTTGGCTTCGGCCGCCAGCTCATCGGTGAAGGCCTTCAGCTGTTCGGCGCTCGGGCGCTCGCCGTTGATCAGCAGGTAAGCCACTTCGACGTAGCTGGACTTTTCCGACAACTGTTCGATCGGGTAGCCGCGATACAGCAGCACGCCCTTGTCACCGTCGATATAGGTGATGGCGGACTTGCAGCTGGCGGTGGCGGTGAAGCCGGAGTCGTAGGTGAAGAGACCGGTTTCCTTGGTCAGCTTCGCGATATCGACGCAATCGTTGCCGAGCGTGGGTTTGATGACAGGCAGAACAACCGACTTTTCGCCGGCGTTGAGCGTGACCTGATCAAGATCGGACACTGTGTGCGCTCCTCAGGGGAAGGCGCCCACCCAAGCGCATGGGGCGGGCACGTGAATGAAGTCCACAACCTGTGCTGTGGATCACGTCATTATCGCACAGCAACATTTGCCATGCCCTAGGACGGAAGTCGTAGACCGACGCCTGCCGCGCCCTGTCCGCGCTTGCGCTGGCGGCGCTTGACCGGGCTGGAATGGACACTGTGTTTCCGCAGACGGGACAAAAACTGAACCGCCGTTCATCCGGCAGCAGGGTTCACGCGGGCAAAAAAAACAACGGCCGCCTGGGCGACCGTTGTTTTCATGCAGCAGTGTCGACAGCTCAGGCAGCAGACGGCGCCGCCGGCTTGCCGAAACGCTTCTGGAACTTGTCGATACGGCCGCTGGTGTCGATCACCTTGTGCTTGCCCGTGTAGAACGGGTGCGAAGCCGAGGAAATTTCGATCTTGACGAGCGGGTATTCCTTGCCGTCTTCCCAGGTCGCCGTTTCCTTGGTGGCCATGGTCGAGCGGGTCAGGATTTTGAAATCGGAGGTGACGTCCTGAAAGATGACGTCACGGTAGTTCGGATGGATATCGTCCTTCATGGGGCACACCGTAGAAATAGGTAAGGAAAACGCAAGAGCGGCATTATAGCCCCGGTTGCCGTCGAGGGCAAGCCAGGGGCCATCATCCGCAGTAGTAGGGCCGCCGCAGCGGCGTCAGGCGACGCCGAGCGCAGCCCGGACCTGGGCCTCGAAGCGCCCCTGGTCGTAGGCCATGAGCAGCTGGGTGTTGTCCGGCTGCCCCGTCTGGCGGTTCCAGTCGACGATGGTAGCACCCCGGCTGTGCACCCCGGAAAGTTCGACGTTCAGCGGGCGCGCTTCGACCCGCAGGGCGCCTTCCGGCTGCAGTGCCCAGGCCATGGCCAGGGCGTCGGCGGCGAACCAGCGGTCGCCGCGGCTGTCTTCGGACCACAGACGGGTCTGGCGCGAGATCAGCTCGTAGAAGCGGGCCTTGTCGCTGTCGGCCGCCAGCCACTGCTCCACGTCCTTGTGCAGCAGGCCGTGGGCGACGGTGGCTTCCCAGTCGGCGACTTCGATCTGCGGGAAGCCGGTGAACACCACGTGCGCTGCTTCCGGGTCGAAGGCGATGTTGAATTCTGCGGCCGGGGTGATGTTGCCGTGGCAGGTCACCGCCCCGCCCATCACCAGGAAGCGCTTCACGCGCTGCGGCAGGGTCGGATCGAGCTTCAGCGCCAGGGCCAGGTTGGTCAGCGGCCCCAGCGCGACCAGGAACAGCTCGCCGGCGTACTGGTGGGACAGGCGCAGGATCGCGAGCGCCGCGTGCTCGGCCTCGGCCTGGCGGGTGGCCGCGGGCAGGTTGACGTCGCCGAAGCCGTCCGCGCCATGCACGTGGGCCGCGTCCACCGACGGGTGCACCAGCGGTTCCGGGGTACCGGCGAACACCGGCACGTCTTCGCGGCCGGCCACTTCACACAGTTTCAGCGCATTGCGGACCGTGTGGTCCAGGCCGACATTGCCGGCGGCAATGGTGAGGCCGACCACGTCGTGGCGTTCGTCGGCAAAGGCCATCAACAGGGCCAGGGCGTCATCGACACCCGGATCGGTGTCGATCAACAGCGGAATCTTCTTGGTCATGCGTGCCGTCTTGGTAAGCGGCAAGGGACTTTCGCACCCCGGGATGACAAATACAAGGCGCGGGTCGGGGCCGCTTGGGCCGGCCAACGGCCGGCGCTACCGATCGAATGATCCCGACGGTCGATTGATCCAGATTCCAATGGGCCCGTAACAATTCGTAGCGCCGGCCGTTGGCCGGCCCAGACGACGCCGACTACGCCGACGCATATCTCACCGCGTTGCCGATCCACCGCTCGACGACCCTATCGGCCACCGTCGGCGCCTCCTCCAGCAACCGCTCGGCCAGCGCATGCACCCCCGGCAGCAGATCCGCATCACGCACCAGGTCGGCCATGCGGAATCCGGCCAGGCCGGTCTGCCGCGTCCCCAGCAGTTCGCCCGGGCCGCGCAGCTCCAGGTCCTTTTCGGCAATCACGAAGCCGTCGTTGGTCTGGCGCATGGTTTCCAGCCGCTCGCGCGCCATCGCCGACAGCCGCGCCTGGTACAGCAGCACGCAGCGCGACACCGCCGAACCGCGGCCGACCCGCCCGCGCAGCTGGTGCAGCTGTGCCAGCCCGAGCCGCTCGGCATTCTCGATCACCATCAGCGAGGCATTGGGCACGTCCACGCCGACTTCGATCACCGTGGTCGCCACCAGCAGGTCGATCTGGCCGGCCTTGAACGCGACCATGGTGGCCAGCTTCTCGCTGGCCTTCAGCCGCCCGTGCACCAGCCCGACCCGCACGCCCGGCAGCAGCGCCTGCAGCGATTCGTAGGTGGCCTGCGCGGGAGTGGCGTCGAGCTCGTCGTTCTCCTCGATCAGGGTGCACACCCAGTACACCTGCCGCCCTTCGCGGCAGGCCAGCGCGATGCGCTCGATCAGCTCGGGGCGGCGGTCGTTGTTGAGCGCCACGGTCTGCACCGGGGTGCGCCCCGGCGGCAGTTCGTCGATTGCCGACACGTCCAGGTCGGCGTACTCGGACATCGCCAGCGTGCGCGGGATCGGGGTCGCGGTCATCACCAGCTGGTGCGGCACGCTGTGCCCGCCGGCGCCCTTGTCGCGCAGCGCAAGCCGCTGGTGCACGCCGAAGCGGTGCTGTTCGTCGACGATGGCCAGGGCCAGGTCATGGAACACCACCGCGTCCTGCATCAGCGCGTGGGTGCCCACCACGACCTGCGCCTGGCCATTGGCGACCTGCTCGAGCACCTGGCTGCGCGCCTTGCCGGTGACCTTGCCGGCCAGCCACGCCACCCGCACGCCGAGCGGTTCCAGCCAGCCACGCAGGTTGACCAGATGTTGTTCGGCCAGCAGCTCGGTGGGCGCGGCCAGCGCCACCTGCTTGCCCTGCTCCACCGCGAGCATGGCCGCCAGCGCGGCGACCACGGTCTTGCCCGAGCCGACATCGCCCTGCACCAGCCGCAGCATCGGGCTGGGCCGCGCCAGGTCCTCGCGGATCTGCTTGAACACGCGCTGCTGGGCGCCGGTCAATGCGAACGGCAGCTGCTGGAGCAGGGCCTTGGCCAATCGCCCCGGCCCCGCCAGCGGCGGTGCATGGTGCGCCTGCAGCGCCATGCGCTGGCGGCGCAGGCTCAGGTGGTGGGCGAGCAGCTCTTCCAACGCCAGCCGGCGTTGCGCCGGGTGGGTGCCGGCTGCCAACGCGGCCAGGTTGGCGTCCGGCGGCGGCCGGTGCACGGTGAGCAGCGCCGTGCGCAGCGATGGCAGGGACAGGCCATCCAGCCAGCCGGCGGGCAGCAGTTCCAGCGTCGCCTCGTCGGGCAGGCGGTCCAGCGCCTGGCCGATCAGCTTGCGCATGGTCGCCGGACCCATCCCTTCCAGCGTCGGATAGACCGGGTCCAGGCTCTGGCCCAGCGCCGGGTCTTCGTGGCGACCCAGGATCTGGTAACTGGGGTGGACGATCTCCAGTCCCAGCTGGCCGGGCCTGGGCGTGCCGAAGCAGCGCAGCCGGGTTCCCACCGCGAACTGCGCGACCTGTTGCTGGCGGAAGTGGAAGAAGCGCAGCACCAGGGTGCCCTGCCCTTCATCCTCGATCGCCACCTTGAGCATCGGCCGGCGGCGCATGCCGCGCTCCACCGCCACCACCTGCCCTTCCACCTGCGCCGGCACGCCGTTGCGCAGGTCCTGGATGCGGGTCAGCGCAGTGCGGTCCTCGTAGCGCAGCGGCAGCTGCAGCCACAGGTCCTGCAGCGACAGCAGGCCCCGTGCCGCCAGCTTGGCGGCAACAGCCGGCCCGACGCCGGCGAGCATCGCCAGGGATGCTTCACCGGACGGCGCCAGCGCCGGGGTGACCGCCGTCTTTCGCGCCACGGGATGGGATCAGTCGATGACCATGACCGCGTCGACCTCGAAGTTGGCGCCCTTGGGCAGGCCGGACACTTCGATGGTGGAACGGGCCGGGAACGGCGCCTGGAAGTAGTCCTGCATGACCGCGTTGACCTTGGCGAATTCGGCCAGGTCGGTCAGGTACAGGCCCAGGCGGACCACCTTGTCCAGCGAGCCGCCCGCGGCTTCGGCCACGGCCTTGAGGTTGTCGAACGCACGACGGGCCTGCGCTTCGACGTCACCGGCGCCGACGATGTCGCCGGTTGCCGGGTCCAGCGGGATCTGGCCGGAGAAGTACACGGTGTTGCCGGCACGCACGGCCTGCGAATACGGACCGATGGCGGCCGGTGCGTTTTCGGTGTTGATGATCTGGCGGGACATGGTTGCCTCGATATGTCGAACAATGGTGGGCCATTGTATCGGTTTCGATCATTGCCGCGCTTCGCGCAGGCCAGCGTAGAGCCACGCCCTGCGTGGCTTCGGGGTGCCGGTTTCGATCATTGCCGCGCTTTGCGCGGCCAGCCACGCAGCGCGTGGCTCTACGTCATTGGCGTCGCACGGACTGGACTACCGACAAACGTCGCAGGCGGCGCATGACTTCGGCCAGGTGGTTGCGGTCGCGGACCTGGATGTTGAAGGCCAGCACCGCGGCGTTGAAGTCGCGGTCCAGGTAGTCGACCCGCTCGATGTTGGAATGGCTCTGCGCGATCGCCGCGGCCAGCTGCGCCAGCACGCCGGTGCCGTTCTCCACTTCCACCACCAGCGCGGTGTCGTAGTCGCCGGACACTGTGGTATCCCAGCCGATCGGCACCCAGCGTTCGGGCGACTTGCGCAGTTCGGCCAGGTTCGGGCAGTCCAGGCGGTGCACCACGATGCCCTTGCCGGCGGTGTGGTACCCCATGATCTCGTCGCCGGGAATCGGCTGGCAGCAGTTGGCGAAGCTGACCACGCCGCGTTCGCTGCCGTTGATCAGGATCTTTTCCTGCGAATGCTTCGAATGCGCGCCGCCGCGCAGTTCGGCATAGGCCATCAGCGCCTGCGCGGCCTGGTTGGGCATCCAGTTGCCCAGCGCAACCTCGGCCAGCAGGGCCTCCAGGCGCGGGTAGCGGTGCTCGGCCAGGAACGCGTCCAGCCGCCCCTTGGGCAGCCGTTCCAGCGAGCTGTCCATCGCTTCCAGCGCGCGGTCGAGCATGCGGTGGCCCAGCTGCACGGCATCTTCGTGTTCGAGCTGCTTGAGCTGGTGGCGGATCGCGGTGCGTGCCTTGGAGCTGACCACGAACTCCAGCCATTGCGGCTTGGGCGTGGCCGAGCGCGCGGTGATCACTTCCACGGTCTGCCCGCTGACCAGCTTGGTGCGCAGCGGCACCAGCTTCTTGTCCACGCGCGAAGCCACCGCCATGTTGCCGACGTCGGTGTGCACCGCGTAGGCAAAGTCCAGCGCGGTGGAGTTGCGCGGCAGGGCCAGGATCTTGCCCTTGGGGGTGAACAGGTAGACCTCGTCCGGGAACAGGTCGACCTTGACGTTGTCGAGGAACTCCAGCGAAGAACCGGCCGCGCGCTGCGAATCGATCAGCTCGACGATCCAGGCGTGGGCGCGGCTCTGCGCGCTGTTGGGGCTGTCGCCACCGAACTTGTAGGTCCAGTGCGCGGCCACGCCGCGCTCGGCGATCAGGTCCATTTCCTCGGTCCGGATCTGCACTTCGATCGGCGAGCCGTACGGCCCGAACAATACGGTATGCAGCGACTGGTAGCCGTTGGCCTTGGGAATGGCGATGAAATCGCGGAAACGCCCGTCGAGCGGCTTGAAGGTGGCGTGCACCGCGCCCAGCGCGTGGTAGGCGTTGGGCACGCTGCGCACGACCAGCCGGAATCCGAACACGTCCATGACCTGGTCGAAGGATTTGTTCTCGTCGCGCATCTTGTTGTAGATGCTCCACGGGGTCTTGATCCGGCTCACCAGCCGGTGCTCCAGCCCTTCCTTGGCCAGCCGCTGCGACAACTGCACTTCCACCTGGGCCATGGCCTCGCGGCGCACCACCGGCTGGCTGCGGATGTGCTTTTCAAGGATCGCGTGGCGCCACGGGTACAGCGCCTTGAAGCCCAGGTTCTGCAGTTCGCTCTTGACCAGGCTCATGCCCAGCCGCTGCGCGATCGGGGCGTAGATTTCCAGGGTTTCGCGCGCGATGCGCCCACGTGCCTCGCTGCTCTGCGCCCCCAGGGTGCGCATGTTGTGCAGGCGGTCGGCCAGCTTGATCATGATCACGCGCAGGTCGCGCGACATCGCCAGCAGCATCTTGCGGAAGCTTTCGGCGGCCGCTTCCTGGCGGTCGCGGAACTTCAGCTTGTCCAGCTTGGTGACACCGTCCACCAGCTCGGCGACCGCCTCGCCGAACTCGGCGGCCAGTTCCTCGCGGGTCAGCGGGGTGTCTTCGATGGTGTCGTGCAGGATTGCGGCGATCAGCGCTTCCACGTCCAGGCCGAGTTCGGCCAGTACCTGGGCTACGGCTACCGGGTGGGTGATGTACGGTTCGCCGGACTTGCGGGTCTGCCCCGCATGCGCCGAGGCGCCGACTTCCCAGGCACGACGCAGCAACGGCAACTGCTCGGGCGGCAGGTAGTGGGCCGCGCGTTCAAGCTGGAGGACATAGTCGGGTACGGCCGCGCCGGGAGACGCGGCGACCTTGGCAGAGGGGCCTGGGTTCATGGCTGGAAGACTATTCCAGCGGGCGGATATCGGCAAACTATTGCGTCATGCGATCGCGCGTCACGACCAACGGTCGTGACCTACCGGATGGCATCCCCGCGTCACGACCAACGGTCGTGACCGCCCATAACGCAAACAGCCCGCCAGGGGCGGGCTGTTCGTGGACAACGGTGATCGCCTGCGCGATCAGTCGTCGTTCTTGGACATGTCTTCGTCGGCAACGACTTCGGCAGCGGCCCATTCCAGTGCTTCACGCTCGGCGCGCTCGCGTTCGGCCTTCTCGACTTCGTCGATCAGCGCGTTGTCGATCTTGCGCGCGGCGATTTCGCGCAGCGCCAGCACGGTCGGCTTGTCTTCGGTTTCGCTGTTGTCCAGGGTGGCCTGGACGCCATTGGCCAGCTGACGGGCGCGCTTGGACGCCATCATGACCAGTTCGAAACGGTTGTTCACGACTTCCAGACAATCTTCTACGGTGATGCGGGCCATGCGGGCTCCCGGCAGCCGGCGCGGGCTGCTCAATCGAATGAGGGAAAGGGGACGGAGTGTACCGGCAGGGGCTGGACAAAATCAAGCCGACCCGCTACCCGCCCCTTGTGAATCAGTCAGTTGCCGTTGCCGTCCTGGGTCAGCAGGGCCTGGATCAGGCCGGCGTGGCGGACTTTCTGCGACTCCCTGCGCAGGCGGCTGGCGGTGAAGATGGCGCACAGCTCGTCCACCGCGGTCTCGAACACTTCGTTGACGATGACGTAGTCGAAGTCGTTGAAATGCAGCATTTCCTCGCGCGCGGCAGCCAGGCGCTGGGCGATCACCGCCTCGCTGTCCTGCCCGCGCTTGCGCATCCGGTCCTGCAGGGCCTGGCGGGACGGCGGCAGGATGAACACCGTCACCGTGCCCGGGACCAGCTGGCGGACCTGCTGGGCGCCCTGCCAGTCGATCTCCAGCAGGACGTCCTGCCCGGCGGCCAGCTGCGGCTCCACCGACTGCCGTGCGGTGCCCTTCCAGTCGCCATGCACCCAGGCATGCTCGAAGAAGTCGCCGGCGGCGATCATCCGCTCGAATTCGGGCGCGCTGACGAAGTGGTAGTGCTCGCCGTTCACTTCGCCCGGGCGCATCGCCCGCGAAGTGAACGAGATCGACAGCGCGATCTGCGGGTCGCGGGCCAGGGTGGCGTTGACGATGCTGCTCTTGCCGGCCCCGGACGGGGCGGCCACGATGTACAGCGTGCCGCGGGCGGGTTCCGGACTCTGGAGGGGCTGGCTGCTCATTCGATGTTCTGCACCTGTTCGCGGATCTGGTCGATCAGCACCTTCAGCTCGACGGCGGCATTGGAGGTGCGGCTGTCCACCGACTTGGAGCCCAGCGTATTGGCTTCGCGGTTGAACTCCTGCAGCAGGAAGTCCAGGCGGCGGCCGACCGGCTCGCGCTGGGTGAGCACGCGGCGGATTTCCACGATGTGGCTGCGCAGCCGGTCCAGCTCCTCATCCACGTCCAGCTTCTGCAGCCACAGCACCAGTTCCTGCTCGGCACGACCGGGGTCCACCGGGTGCGGCAGGTCGGCCAGGCGGGCGGCCAGCTTGCTGCGCTGTCCGTCGCGGATCAGCGGGATCAGGGTGGTGACCTCGGCGGCGATGCGCTCGATCGCGTCAACCCGCTCGCTGATCGCCGTGGCCAGTTTGTCGCCCTCACGCTCGCGCGCGGCCACGAAGCCGTCCAGCACCTGGTCCAGCAGGGCCAGGGCCTCTGCCTGCAGCGCAGGCGCGTCGGTGGCCTCACCCAAGGTCACGCCCGGCAGCTGCAGCAGGTCGGTGAAGCTGACCTGCAGGTTGGGGAAATCGGAGGTCAGCCGGTGCGCGAGCGCACCCAGCTGCCCCAGCAGGAGTTCGTTCACCTGCAGGCTGGCGCCGGTTTCCGGCGCGCGCAGGCGCATCACCAGGTCCAGCTTGCCCCGGCTCAGCCTGGCGGCGATCCGCTCGCGCAGCTGCGGCTCCAGCGCGCGCAGCTCTTCCGGCAGGCGCGTGCCGACTTCCAGGAAGCGGTGGTTGACCGAGCGCAGCTCGCACCCCAGCGTGCCCCACGGGGTCGCGCGCTCGCCGCCGGCATAGGCGGTCATGCTTCGAATCATTCGGGGTTTCCGATGCTCTCAAAGGGGGAATGGTACCCTAGCGGCCTTCTCCAGGCCTCCTCGCCTGCCGGTCCCCGGCCGGGCGCGGAACCGTATCCCCCGTCTTACCGGAAGCCATCCATGTCCGATCCCCGTCCCAGCGGCCGCCAGGCCGACCAGCTGCGCGAAGTGCGCATCGAACGCGCCTTCACCCGTCACGCCGAAGGTTCGGTGCTGGTCAGCTTCGGTGAAACCCGCGTGCTGTGCACCGCCAGCGTGGAAAACCGCGTGCCGGGCTTCCTGCGCGGCAAGGGCGAAGGCTGGGTCACCGCCGAATACGGCATGCTGCCGCGCTCCACCCACACCCGCAACGACCGCGAAGCGGCACGCGGCAAGCAGGGCGGCCGCACCCTGGAGATCCAGCGCCTGATCGGCCGCACCCTGCGCGCCTGCATCGACCGCGGCGCGCTCGGCGAACGCACCATCACCCTGGACTGCGACGTGCTGCAGGCCGACGGCGGCACCCGTACCGCGGCCATCACCGGTGCCTACGTGGCACTGGTGGACGCGGTGAACCTGCTGCTCAAGCGCGGCGACATCAAGCGCAACCCGATCTTCGGCGCGGTGGCCGCGGTCTCGGTCGGCGTCTATCGCGGCACCCCGGTGCTGGACCTGGATTACGCCGAAGACAGCGATTGCGATACCGACATGAACGTGGTGATGAACGACGGCGGCGGCTTCATCGAGCTGCAGGGCACCGCCGAAGGCCACGCGTTCCGCCGCGATGAACTGGACGCGCTGCTGGCCTTGGCCGAAAAGGGCATCACCGACCTGTTCGCGGCCCAGCAGGCCGCACTGGCGCAGCCGTGAACCGGCGGCTTGCCCTGGTCACCCTGGTGGTGGCCGATTACGACGAGGCGATCGCCTGGTACACGGGCAAGCTCGGCTTCACCCTGCTCGAGGACATCGACCAGGGCAGCAAGCGCTGGGTGGTGGTGGGCCCGACCGACGGCAACGCCGCCGCACTGCTGCTGGCCCGCGCCAGCACCGACGAGCAGCGCAGCCGCATCGGCAACCAGACCGGTGGCCGGGTCGGCTTCTTCCTCAACACCGACGACTTCCATCGCGACCACGCGGCGATGACCGCGCGCGGCGTGGAGTTCCTGGAAGCCCCGCGCGAGGAAGCCTATGCGACGGTCGCGGTGTTCCGCGACCTGTACGGCAATACCTGGGACCTGCTGGAGCCGAAATGATGAAACTGGTACTGGCCAGCGGCAACGCCGGCAAGCTGAAGGAACTGCAGGCCATGCTGGCCGGCCTGCCGCTGGAGATCGTGGCGCAGGGCGCGCTGGGCGTCAGCGACGTTCCCGAGACCGGCCTCACCTTCGTCGAGAACGCGCTGATCAAGGCGCGTCACGCCTGCGCCAGCACCGGCCTGCCGGCGCTGGCCGACGATTCGGGCCTGATCGTCGATGCACTGCACGGCGCCCCCGGCCTGTACAGCGCGCGCTACGCCGGCAGCCCGACCGATGACGCGGCCAACAACGCCAAGCTACTGGAGGCGATGCGCGATGTGCCCGGCGGCAGCCGTACCGCACGCTTCTACGCGGTGATCGTGCTGCTGCGCCATGCCGACGACCCGCAGCCGCTGATCTGCGAAGGCAGCTGGGAAGGCGAGATCCTCGACGAGCTGCGCGGCAGCCACGGTTTCGGCTACAACCCGCTGTTCCTGGACACCGTGCTGGGCCAGACCGCGGCGGAAATGGCGCCGGACGTGAAGAACGCGATGAGCCACCGCGGCAAGGCCCTGCAGGTGTTGAAGCAGAAGCTGTCGGCGTTGATCTGAATCGAATGTTGATGATTTACCGAGGGCCGGCCAGCGGCCGGCGCTACCGATGAGCACGATGTCCGACCACGACTGCCACCACCTTCCGGGCGAAAGCTGCGACCATGACCACGGCGTGTCGCTGGTACCGCCGCCGTTGTCGCTGTACGTGCACCTGCCGTGGTGCGTGCGCAAGTGCCCGTACTGCGACTTCAATTCGCACCAGGGCAAGGGCGAACTGCCGTTCGAGGCCTACATCGATGCGCTGGTCCGCGACCTCGACCAGGACGTGCCGCTAGTCTGGGGCCGGGTGGTCAACAGCGTGTTCTTTGGCGGCGGCACCCCCAGCCTGTTCCCGCCCGAGGCGATCGACCGCTTCCTGCAGGCCGCCTCGGCACGCCTGCGTTTCGCCCCGAACCTGGAAGTAACCCTGGAAACCAACCCGGGCACCGCCGAGCACGGCCGCTTCGACCGTTACCGCGCTGCCGGAGTGAACAGGATCAGCTTCGGCATCCAGACCTTCAATGATGCGGCGCTGCAGCGCCTGGGCCGGATCCACGACAGCGGTGAAGCCGAGCGTGCGGTGAAACTGGCCCAGGACGCGGGCTACGACAACTTCAACATCGACCTTATGTACGCGCTGCCGGAGCAGACCCTGGCCCAGGCCGAACATGATCTCGAACGCGCGTTCGCACTGCAGCCCACCCACCTGTCGCACTACCAGCTCACCCTGGAACCGAACACGGTGTTCTTCGCGCGACCGCCGCAGGGCATCCCCGACGACGACGACGCCTGGGACATGCAGGAGCACTGCCAGCGCCTGCTGGCCGACGCCGGCTATGCGCAGTACGAGGTCAGCGCCTATGCGCGGCCGGGGCGGCAGAGCCAGCACAACCTGAACTACTGGCGTTTTGGCGACTATCTGGGGATCGGCGCCGGCGCCCACGGCAAGATCAGCAGCGGTGCGGGCCAGCAGGTGCTGCGCCGATGGAAGCACAAGCACCCGCAGACCTACATGGACACCGCCGGCACCACCGCCTCGATCGGCGGCGACGAGGTGATCGACGCTGCGCGCCTGCCGTTCGAATACATGCTCAACCTGCTGCGCCTGCATGAGGGGTTCCGCTTCAAGGACTTCGAATCGCGCACCGGGCTGGACCGGTCGCGGATCGCCGCGCCCCTGCAGGCCGCGCTTGCCCGCGGCTGGATGACCGTGGACGGCGAGCATGTCCAGCCGACCGAACTGGGCCGGCGTTTCACCAACGACGTGGTGGAACTGTTCCTGTAGAGTGCGGTGCCGACCAACGGTAGGCACTACCCTAGAAACCGGGGTGACGGTAGATTATATTCTCTCACGGGGGCCGGAACCAACAACCGATGTCAGCGTCCCCACCAACAACACCATCCGACCTGACCCGGTTCGCCGCCGTCAACGCGCCGCCGCGCGTGCGCCGGCTGCTGGCCGCGCTGCACGGGCTGGCCGAGAAGACATTGGGCGCGCCGCTCAAGCTGACCATCGTGGAACTGGAACGCGAGCTGTTCCGCGAAGCCGAGCGCGCGCGCAACAGCCAGATCCAGGCCGACATCTACGCCCAGGCCCGGCGCCTGCACGACATCAATGCGCAGTTCGCGCCGCGCTTCCTCGACGCGCTGGGCACGGCACTGGCCAGCCTGCGCGAGCCGCGCGTCCGCCATGTGCCGGCGCCGGCGCAGGCGGTGACGGCGACCACGTTGACCCTGGTCACCGACACCGACATCGACCGCGACATCGTGCTGGCCGACATCGTCCGGCGCGAATCGCAGCGCTCGGCCACTGCGCTGCAGCTGCTCGGCCAGCGCTTCGGCGTGCTGGCCGCAGGCCCGGCCTTCGACGCGGAGGACCTGCCGTTCGGGCCGCACGTGCTGTGCCGGATCGCGCGTGAGCTGGGCGAGTCGTTCGCGCTGGGCCTGGAGACCCAGTTGGCGCTGTACCGGGTGTTCGACCGCCAGCTGATCGAACGGCTGGGCGAGCTGCTGGAGCGCGCCAACATCCTGCTGACCCACGAAGGAATCCTGCCGGGCCTGGTCTACACCCCGTACCTGGCGCGCTCGGCCACCACCCGGCGCATCGTGACCGGGCCCGAGCGCGGTCCGGGCCGCGAACAGGGGGGTGCGGCGAATCGTCCGTTGACCGGCTGGAGCGGTTCGTCCAGCACCGGCAACTGGGCGGCGATGACCAGCGAAGTGATCGGGGCGACCGCTGCAGCCGGCTCCGCCGCAAACCCGCCGCCGCTTCCCGCCGAGGGGGCCGGGGCCAGCCCGGCCGACATGAACGCACCGGCATTGTCCGCGCTGCACCAGCTGCTGGATGCGGCCCGCCACAGCCATGGCG
>NZ_CAUQPH010000073.1:0-17188 GCF_963519925.1 uncultured Stenotrophomonas sp.
GCAGCAGACGGTCACCCGGCAGCAGGCGGACCGCCTGCCCGCCCACGCTGAGGTCGGCCGGGTCCTGCGCTGCGTTGACGATCACGTGCATCCGACCACTCCGTTCATGCTTGCGTCGTCCCAGTGCAGTGCCTGCGCTGGCTCGACAAGGGCTGCATGGTGAAGACGGGGGTGGGGTGAGCGCTCTACAACAAGTTAGAAAGCCGGCGCAACTTGGGGTATTTGTATGGGTCCCGCTCAGACAGTCGCGCCTTCGCGCCACCAGGAATCGATCCCATGACACCGTTGCTCGGCATCCACCACGTTGCTGTGATCTGTGCCGATTACGACCGCTCCCGCGATTTCTACGTCCGCGTGCTGGGACTGGCGGTCAAGGCCGAACATCACCGCGCCGCCCGCGACTCCTGGAAACTGGACCTGGCCCTGCCGGACGGCGGGCAGCTCGAGCTGTTCTCGTTTCCGGCGCCGCCGCCCCGTCCGAGCCGGCCCGAGGCGCAGGGACTGCGCCACCTGGCGTTCCGGGTGGCACGGCTGGAGCCGATGATCGAGCGCCTGGCCGCGGCCGGGGTGGCCTGCGAGCCGATCCGCACCGACGAGTACACCGGGCAGCGCTTCACCTTCTTCGCCGACCCCGACGGGCTGCCGCTGGAGCTGTACGAAGTGGGCTGAATGGGTTGCCGGCTGCCGCATCGCAGCGTTCCGTACCCGGGCGAATGGGTATACAGTCCAGCTGTCCCGGCCCGGCGCCGGCGTTCACCTACATCCCTGGGAGGGGAAACATGCGCAAGACCCTGAAGACCCTGCTGCTGGCGCTGCCGCTGATGACGGCCACCCTGTCCGCTTCGGCCGCCGACAGCGCGGTGGGCCGCTGGAAGACCATCGACGACAAGACCAACAAGGTGAAGTCGATCGTCGAGATCACCCAGGCCACCAATGGCACGCTGAGCGGCAAGGTGGTGGAAGTGCTGCATTCGGACAAGGGCCCGAACCCGGTCTGCGACGACTGCAGCGGCGCCAACAAGGGCAAGCCGGTGAAAGGCATGACCATCCTGTGGAACCTGACGCAGGACAAGGGCAGCACCACCAAGTGGTCCGGCGGCACCGTGCTGGATCCGGCCAACGGCAAGACCTACAAGTCCAAGCTGGAGCTGCTGCCGGGTGGCAAGAAGCTGGACATGTCCGGCTGCGTGGCGTTCATCTGCCGCGCCCAGACCTGGGTCCGCGAGTAAGCGCGAAGCGTGGGGGGAGCATGCGATAATCCCGCGTTCCCCCCGCACCCGTGCAGCTCATGACCCGCACCGCTCTCGTCACCACCGCCCTGCCCTACGCCAACGGCCCGCTGCACCTGGGCCATCTGGTCGGCTACATCCAGGCTGACATCTGGGTGCGCGCACGGCGAATGAGCGGTGGCAGGACCTGGTTCGTGTGCGCCGATGACACCCACGGCACCCCGATCATGCTGGCGGCGGAAAAAGCCGGCGTGACCCCGGAAACGTTCATCGCCAACATCCAGGCCAGCCACGAGCGCGACTTCGCCGCCTTCGGGGTTGCGTTCGACCATTACGATTCGACCAACTCGGCCGGCAACAAGGCCCTGACCGAAGCGTTCTACCTCAAGCTCGAGGCGGAAGGCCACATCACGCGCCGCTCGGTGGCCCAGTTCTACGACCCGGCCAAGGGCATGTTCCTGCCCGACCGCTACATCAAGGGCATCTGCCCGAACTGCGCCACCCCGGACCAGTACGGCGACAACTGCGAAGTGTGTGGCGCCACCTACGCCCCCACCGACCTGAAGGACCCGCGCTCGGTGATCTCCGGCGCCACGCCGGAAATCCGCGATTCGGAACACTTCTTCTTCGAGGTGGGCCGTTTCGAAAGCTTCCTGCGCGAATGGCTGGCCGGTGATGTCGCACTGCCCGGGGTGAAGGCCAAGCTCGGCGAGTGGCTCAATGCCGAAGGTGGCCTGCGCGCCTGGGACATTTCCCGCGATGCGCCCTACTTCGGCTTCCAGATTCCCGGCCACCCGGGCAAGTACTTCTATGTATGGCTGGATGCGCCGATCGGCTACCTGTCCAGCTTCCAGGCGCTGTGCGCGAAGAACGGCGAGGATTTCGACGCGCACCTGCGCGCCGGTACCAGCACCGAGCTGCACCACTTCATCGGCAAGGACATCGTCAACTTCCACGGCCTGTTCTGGCCGGCGGTGCTGCACGGCACCGGCCACCGCGCGCCGACCCGCCTGCACGTCAACGGCTACCTGACCGTCGACGGCGCCAAGATGTCGAAGTCGCGCGGCACTTTCGTCATGGCCCGCACCTACCTGGACGCCGGGCTGGAACCGGAAGCGCTGCGCTATTACTTCGCGGCCAAGTCCTCCGGCGGCGTCGACGACCTGGACCTGAACCTGGGCGACTTCATCGCCCGCGTCAACGCCGACCTGGTCGGCAAGTTCGTCAACCTGGCCAGTCGCTGTGCCGGCTTCATCAGCAAGCGCTTCGAGGGCCGCCTGGCCGATGCGTTGCCCGATGCGGCGCAGTACGACCGCTTCGTGGCGGCGCTGGCGCCGGTGCGCGAGGCGTACGAGCGCAATGATCCGGCCGCCGCACTGCGCCTGACCATGGCGCTGGCCGACGAAGCCAACCGCTACATCGACGAGCAGAAGCCGTGGGTGATCGCCAAGCAGGACGGCGCCGACGCGCAGCTGCAGTCGGTGTGTACCCAGGGCCTGAACCTGTTCCGGGTGCTGGTCACCGCGCTCAAGCCGGTGCTGCCGGCCACCGCCGCGCAGGCCGAAGCATTCCTGGCCGCGCCGGTGCAGCGCTGGACCGACATCGCCTCGCCGCTGCTGGCCCACACCATCGCCGTGTACAGCCCGCTGTTCACCCGTATCGACCCGAAAATGATTGACGCCATGACCGACGCTTCCAAGGACACCCTCGCCGCCCCCGCACCCGCGACCCCGGCCAAGCCCATCAAGCCGGCGGCGCCTGCTGCCGCGCCGGCCGCTGCGCCCGCTGCGACCACGGAAGGGCCGACGTATATCGGCATCGATGATTTCGCCAAGCTGGACCTGCGCATCGGCAAGGTGCTGGCCTGCGAGTTCGTCGAGGGCTCGGACAAGCTGCTGCGCTTCGAGCTGGATGCCGGCGACCTGGGCACGCGCCAGATCTTCTCCGGTATCCGTGCCAGCTATGGCGAGCCGGACACGCTGGTGGGCCGCAACGTGGTATTCATCGCCAACCTGGCGCCGCGCAAGATGCGCTTCGGCCTGAGCGAGGGCATGATCCTGTCGGCCGGTTTCGACGGCGGCGCGCTGGCGCTGCTGGACGCCGACAGCAGCGCGCAGCCGGGCATGCCGGTTCGTTGATATCGGCCTGCCGGGAGGGTGTCGATGGAACTGGCCCTGATCGACTTCGACCACACCATCACCACCTGCGATACATATGGGCGCTTCCTGCGCCGGGTGGCCACGCCCGAGCAGCTGGCGCAGGCGTGGTGGAAGGCCGGGCCGTGGCTGCTGGCCTATCGCCTGAAGCTGATCTCCGCCGCGCGCATCCGGGCGCGGGTGACCCGGCTGACCTTCCGCGACCGTCATGCGGATGATATCGCCGCGCAGGCGGCCGGCTTTTCCCGCGAGGTCCTGCCGGAGGTAGTGCGCCCGCAGATGCTGGAACAGATCCGCTGGCACCTGCAGCAGCGCCATACGGTGGTGGTGGTCTCCGGCTCGCTGGACCTGTACCTGCGCCCGTGGTGCGACGCGTTGGGGCTGGAGTTGATCTGCAACCGGCTGGAAAGCCGCGATGGGCGCCTGACCGGGCGCTACGCCGACGGCGACTGCGCCCCGCACAAGGCGGCACGCATCCGCGCACGCTACGACCTGTCGCGCTACGTGCGCTTCCACGCCTACGGCGACAGCCGCGAGGACCGCTCGATGCTCGCCCTCGCCCAGGAGCGCTGGTATCGGGGCAAACCCCAGAAATGAAACCACCGCGCAGCCGACGCCACGCATGAACAACACGCCGCTTTCCCTGGTTGAACGCCTCGACCGGCTGCTGCCGCAGACCCAGTGCGGGCAATGCGGCTACGACGGATGCCGGCCGTATGCCGAGGCGATGGCGCGTGGCGAGGCGGGCGTGGAGCGGTGCCCGCCCGGCGGCGATGCCGGCGCGCGGGCGTTGGCGAACGTGCTGGGCGTGCCTGCGACGCCGTTCGACCGCAGCCGTGGCGAGCACAAGCCGGCGCAGGTGGCGTTCGTGATCGAGGCCGACTGCATCGGCTGCACCAAGTGCATCCAGGCCTGTCCCGTGGATGCCATCGTGGGCGGCGCCAAGTACATGCACACCGTCATTGCCGATCTGTGCACCGGCTGCGAACTGTGCATTCCACCGTGCCCGGTGGATTGCATCGACCTGGTTCGGGCGCCCTGAGCTGTACAGCCACGCGGGGCGTGGCTCTACGCGGTGGCGTCGGCGTTTACGGCAACGCTGCGGTGATGACGATCTCGACCTTCCATGCGGGGTCGGCCAGCTTGGCTTCCACGGTTGCGCGGGCCGGGGTCATGCCCGCCACCACCCATTCGTCCCAGGCTGCGTTCATGCCGGCGAAGTCGCCGATGTCGGCCAGGTAGACCTCGGCGCGCAGCACGTGCTGCTTGTCGCTGGCCACCAGCGCCAGCAGCCTGTCGATCTCTGCCAGCACCTGCCGGGTCTGCCCGGTGATGTCTTCGCTGGTGTCTTCGGGGATCTGCCCGGACAGGTAGGCGACCTTGTTGTGCACGGTCATCTCGGACATGCGCGGAGCAACGTCATAGCGTTCGAACATGGTGAGGTCTCCTCTGTGATGGTGGGCCCATTGTCACCGATGCGACCCAAAACCGCTCGACCAGGGATCGTAGTGACACGCCACGCGTGTCAACGCCATGGTCGGCTGACCATGACACCCCACGGTGTCAACGCCATTCCGGCTTGGCAACGGCAGCGCGGAAGCGCACGATTCGGCGGCAGGCACGATGGCGTGCCCGGAGCCCGCTGTCCCGATGACCGAACCCGTCACTGCCCCCTCTTCCCACCATGGCTGGCGCCGCGCAGCGACCGTGGTGTTCAGCCTGGGAATACTGGCGCTGGCCCTGCACGGCCTGGCCAACGAATTCGACGACCACGGTTACGGTGCCATCCGCACTGCGTTCCGCAACCTGGGCGCGGGCCAGATCGCGCTCACCGTGCTGCTCGGGCTGGCCAGCTACGCCTGCCTGATCGGCTTCGATGCGATCGGCCTGCGCCGCAGCGGACGGCGCCTGCATCCGGCACGGGTGGGCATCACCGCGTTCCTGGCGCACACGCTGGGCCAGACCCTGGGGTTTGCCGCCCTGACCGGTGGCGCGGTGCGCCTGCGTGGCTACGGCAGCGCCGGCCTGGGCCTGGCCGAGATCGGCCAGGTGGTGCTGATGAGCACGCTGGGTTTCGTGTTCGGCGCGTGGCTGCTGCTGTCGCTGGCGTTCCTGCTCGAACCCGGCGCGGCTGCCCTGGCGTTGCCGGTGTCGGCGCAGGCGGTGCGCGCGATCGGCGCCGTGGGCCTGCTGGCCTATGCCGGCACCGTGCTGCTGGTGGGTCGCTCGGGCCGCACCTTCCACGTCCGCGGGCACGCGCTGTGGCTGCCGGACCGGCGCACGATGCTGGGCGTGACCGCGCTCAGCGTGCTCGAACTGGTGCTGGCCAGCGCCGCGTTCTATGTGCTGTTGCCGATGGATACGCCGACCGGCCTGCCCGGCTTCGTCGGCCTGTATCTGGTCGCCGTGCTGGCCGGGCTGGTGTCCAGCGTACCGGCCGGGCTGGGCGTGTTCGAGTGGAGCCTGCTCAAGCTGCTGCCGCAGGTGGCGCCTGCGGCGGTGCTGGCCGCGGCACTGGTATACCGGGTCACCTACTACGTGCTGCCGCTGCTGCTGGCCACGCTACTGGCGGTGGCGCCGGCACTGCGACGCCCGCTGCGGGCAGGCGCCGGCGCCACCCGTGCCGGTTGGAGCGCGTTGCGTCCCTGGCTGCCGCAGATCATCGCGCTGGCGGTGTTCAGCGTGGGCGCCGCGCTGGTGATCGACGGCACCCTGCCGACGCCGCGCCGGCACCTGCTGCATGCCTCGTTGCCGATCCTGGAAACCTCGCACCTGCTCGGCAGCCTGGCCGGTGTGGTGCTGTTGTTGATCGGCCAGGGCCTGCAGCGGCGCAGCCATGCCGCCTGGGTGCTGGCGCTGGCGATCTGCGTGATCGCGCCGCTGCCGATCTGGCTGCGCGGCGGGCAGGTCCTGATCGCATTGGCGTCGGTGCTGGTGGCCATGGCGCTGTGGGCCTCGCGCCGCGAGTTCTACCGCCAGGGGGCATTGCTGGACGAAGCCTGGTCCTGGCCGTGGATCCGCAACCTGGGGCTGGTGCTGGTGGCGGTGATCTGGCTGCTGTTCTTCGTCTACAGCCATGTCGAATACCAGAACGAGCTGTGGTGGCAGTTCGCCACCCAGGGCAATGCACCGCGTGCGCTGCGGGCATTGCTGGTGGTGGCGATCGCGCTGGCCATCTTCGGCCTGGCGCGCCTGCTGCACAGCACGCGCACGCCCTTGCCCGCGGCCGATGGCGGCACTCTGGACGCCCTGGCGCCGATCCTGCAGCAGGCCCAGGACACCCAGGCCTGCCTGGTGCTCACCGCCGACAAGGCGGTGCTGCGCGACGCGGCCGGGCAGGGCTTCGTGATGATGCAGCGCTATGGCGGGTCACTGATCGCGATGGGCGATCCGGTGGGCCCACCGGACGTGGCCCGAGCCCTGATCTGGCGGTTCCGCGAGGAAGCCGACCGGCTGGGCCTGCGGCCGGTGTTCTACCAGGTGGGGGAAGCGTACTGGCAGACCTACCTCGACCTTGGCCTGACCCTGGTGAAACTGGGCGAGGAAGCAATGGTGCCGCTGCACGATTTCGGGCTGGAGGGCCGCGAGCGCGCCGACCTGCGCCAGGCCTGGAACCGCGGAAAGCGCGGCGGCTTGAGCTTCCGCGTCGTGGCGCCGGATGCGGTGCCTGCGTTGATCCCGGCGCTGGCGGTGGTGTCGCAGCAGTGGCTGGACGACAAGGCCGGCGACGAGAAGGGCTTCTCGCTGGGCAGTTTCGATCCGGCCTACCTGGCCCGCTTTCCGATGGCGCTGGTGGAGGCCGACGGTCGTATCGTGGCCTTCGCCAACCTGTGGCAGGCCCCGGCCGGGCAGGAACTGTCGGTGGATCTGATGCGCCACGTCGATGATGCCCCGAAGGGCACCATGGATTTCCTGTTCATCGAGCTGTTCCTGTGGGGACGCGGACACGGCTTCCAGCGCTTCTCGTTGGGGATGGCACCGTTGTCCGGTCTGGCCCAGCATCGACTGGCCGGGCGCTGGAACCGGTTCGCCAATGTCGTGGCCCGGCATGGCGAGCGTTTCTACGGCTTCAGCGGCTTGCGCCGCTTCAAGTCGAAGTTCGCGCCGCAGTGGCGGTCACGGTACCTGGCCGCGCCGGGCGGGATGCATCTGCCAGCGGCGCTGCTGGATGCTACGCGGCTGATCTCCATGGCGCCGCGCAAGGCAGCCGACGCCGCCGCATCGGGATGAACCCAACGCCCTGCGCCTACGCTTTCGGAATGAACGCTTCGGCGATGCGGGCGATGCTGTCGCTGCCGTGCACGGCGTGCAGGGCCTGGTCGGCCAGCGCACGCTCGGCCCATATCCACGCGAGCTTCGGGTCTTCGCCCAGCTCGCGCCACACCGATGACAGGTCCTCGGCGGAAGGCGCGGCCCCGTCGAACAGGGCCTTTGCGTACTCGAGGCTTGCCGGGCGCCAGGTAAGGTACGCCACGGCACGCTGCGACAGCGGAATGGCGCCGACCGCATCGGGCAGGAAATAGCGGGCGCTGGCGGGCCAGTGCGGCTGCGTCGCGGGCGACGCCGTGGGGGCGTCCATCAGCTGCCGCAACGAGGCCCCGGTGACCTGCAACGCCTGGGGGGCGCCTTTGCCACCGCCGGTCTTCGAACGCCTGTCGCTGCCCAGCGGGAACGCGTAGGTCCTGTCGGGCTGCGCGCGTTCCGCTGCTTCCAGCACCGCGTTGCGCAGCTTCAGGCAGTCCGCGCCGATCGCGGTCGCGCCACCGGCCTTGGTTTCACCCACCAGCACCACGTCATCGCCATGCATCAGCAGGAAGTCGAGCTCGGCCTTGACGTGCCTGCCATCCGCCGGCCGCAGCGCGGGCGGCACGTTGGCGCTGCGGACGATACGGAAACCGTCGGCCTCGCCCGCGCCAGCAGCCTGGTTCATCGCATCGCACAGCACCGTCAGCGCAGCGCCGACCCGGTCCTCGACCGCACGCCCACGCGCGGCGCCGCCGGACGATGCACCCTGCGGCTTCGGCAGCGCCAGCAACGCGATCACGTCCTTGTCCTGCTCCAGGCGTTGTTTCCTGATCAGCAGCGCCCGGTGCGGTTCGAAGCGATCGGCGAGCGCGGGGTCCAATGCGCGGGCGCTGGACTGGACGCTGTTCCAGTCACCGTGGCCAGCGCGGGCGTTGTCCACGGCTGCGGCCAGCGCCGTCAGCTGCGCCTTTCGCGCCGGATCCGTTTCGCGTTTGATCAGTTCCGGATGCGCTACATCGCCGAGACGCTTCGCCTCACGCAGAGCGACAACGTAGCCCGGGTCGTCGATCAGCAGCCGGTACGCCTTCACTGCGCTGGAGTCATGTTCCATGATCGCCTTGCGCAGCTCGACGTCATTGTCCTTGACCCGCTGCTCGAGGACCGTCTTCAGACCATCGCAGAACAGCGCGCACGTGGATGCTTCCCGGTTGCCGGAACGCCAGAGCGACATGGCATCCGCCATCTTCTGCGCGGCGGACGTGGGCGACGCCTGCGCCGTACCGCTGTCACTGGCCAGCAGGGAATACAGCTTCGCTTCGGTGGGGTCGTTGCGGATCATGGACAGTGCCAGCCCGGGTGTGGGCGCAGAAGGCTTCGTTGCATTCGACACCTGCGACACCGGCCCAGCGGCGGAAACACGAAGCATGCGACACCCCAGGAACCTTGATCGATTCCCAGCATCGGCTGCGCGGCCGCCGGTCGCTTCCAGGATTCCATCAACGGGGTGGCAGATGCGCCAGCAGGGTCTTCGCCAGGCGGTCGTAGTCGCCCTTGAAGTGGTGGTCGCCCGGCAGTGCGACCACCGTCGCCTGTCCCGGGGCCAGTTCCGGGCACAAGGCGTCCGGGTCCTGTTCGCCATACAGGCACAGCGTGCGCCCTGCCGGCAGGCGGGCGATGTCCGGCGCGATCGGCCGTCCACCGGCGTCGCCGCCGAGCCAGTTGCTGACATGGAATTCGTAGTCGGCCTTGCGTCCGACCGACATCAACCCGATCAGCGCGATCGATTCCCGCGTCTCATGATCGAGCTGGTCGATCGCCGCAGGCAGCACGTCCGCGCCCTGTGAGAAACCGATCAGCAGCAGCCGTCTGCGCTGCCATTGCGCGCCGTAATGGCGTGCGATCCGTTCCAGGTCGCGGGCGAAGCCCTCGGGGGTGCGCGCGGTCCAGAAGTAGCGCAGCGAATCCACGCCGACCACCGACACGCCCGCGTCGCTGAGCGCCGCGGCCACATCCTTGTCCAGCCCGGCCCAGCCACCGTCGCCGGAGACGAAGATGGCCAGCGTGTCGCCGGGCACCCGGGAGGGAATCTCCACCACCGGCAGACCCTTGAGATCGTCCGGCGGCGGCGCCAGGCTCACCCCCTTGCGCGCGCCCATCACCGCCACCGCGGCCTGCAGGCCGGGCAGATCGGAGCCGGTGGCGGTGCGCTGGAATTCACGCCCCATCGCCACCTTGCGGACGAACGCGGCGGCGGTGCCCGCGGCGCACTGGCGGTCGCCCGCGGCATTCAACCAGGGAAAGTCCAGCTCGGTGGGCTGCAGCCGGCCATGGCTGACACCGGCACCGCACACCGCGCGCTCGTGGGCCTGGTCCGGGCAGAACCCACTGGTGACCAGGCCGGCGAAGATCCCGGTATCGGCCTGGGCCGCGACCGCGTAGGCCAGCTCGGCGCCGGCCGCGTCGCCGCCGATCAACGGCAGGTGGTATCCCGGCACATGCAGGTACGCCTGCACCCAACGCGAGAAATTTTCAACATCGCCGGCGCCGAAGGCGCAACTGCCAGCGCCGTCGGCCGCCAGGCCCCTGCGCAGCGTCGCCACGTCCACCTGCGCCACCAGGGCGCCCTGCGCACGCAGGGCCTCCAGACGCTGTGCGGTGGCAGCGGGGTCGCGGCCGCCATCAAACCAGATCACCACCCGTTTGGGATGGCCATCGGGTGCAAGGATCGGAATGTCCTGGAACCGTCCATGGCTCACCTGCTGCGTCGCCGCCGACACGGGCGACACGCCGAGCATCGACGCCACGCCCAACAGCACGCCAAGGCCCCTGCCCACACTGCTTCGCCGCATCGTCACGCACCCCGTGGAAGTCGTTCAACGATACGCCTGTCCACCGCCAAGGGCATGTACACAGGCTGGCAGCTGCGCTCAGCGCGCGGGGTCGGTCGGCGCGGCAGCGCGTCGCGCCTGGCGCCACGACTGCAGCGCCGCGACGGCCAGCCACAGCACCACCGCGGCAATCACCAGCTTCTGCCCGGCCCCACGCGGCGGCCCACGCCACAGCACATGCAGCCAGAGCAGCGCGAAGCACAGCCATGCCCACCACCATGCGGGGCCGGCCCAGCGCACCCACTGCGGGTCGGCGCGCAGGTACCAGCTCTGCAGCAGCATGGCCACGCTTACGCACAGGAACGCGGTGTTGGCGGCGATGCCGTGGACCAGCGGTGCCAGCAGCGGCGCCCACTCGGGCAGCCAGCTGTCGCCGATGGCCACGCCCAGCAGCCCCAGCCCCGCGACGCAGAACAGCAGCGGTGCGGCGGCACTGCGCCGGGGCGAGCGGCTTGCGGCGTACAGCGACCAGGCCAGCAGCATGATCGCCAGCGCCAGCACGCAGTACGCGGTGCGCAACGCCAGCCCCCACGGTCCGTGCAGGTACAGGCTGAGGGTGGCCTGCACCCAGTCCAGGTCCTGGCGCACCCACTGCGTCCACAGCGCGGTGAGCACGAATCCGGCCAGCGCCAGCAGCGCCAGTTGCGCGACATGGGCATGCAGGGGCAGGCGCACGCGCGACGGCATCACGGCTCCGCTTCGGGATGGCGCAGCCGCCATGCCGCCAACGCGGTCCGGTAGCGCTGCAGTTCGTCGCTGTAGAGGTCCAGCACGCACAGCGGGCAGCCGCTGCCACAGCATTCGTTGGGACCGGGGGCTTCCGGTGCCTGCGGGCGGGGATCGGGGTCAGGGGTGGGCAGGGGAACGGGCATGGGCGAGGCGGCAGGGAATCAGCACCGCCAGTGTAATCCACCCACCTCAGCCCCCCAGGCGACGGCGCAGGTTGTCGCGCGCGGCGGCATCCAGGCGCTGGTGGAAGAAATCGCTCAGGAAGATGCGCGGGCTGCGCAGCAGGTGGCGGAGGAAGCGCCGCCGGTTGAGCCGGAACAGGAAACCCGGCACGTGTCCGGCGTACTCCTCGGCGATGCCACGGTCGTAGGCGTCGAAGACGGCGGGCGGCGCGCCCAGGATGGCCATGTCGCAGTCCAGGAACAACGCCGCTTCGGGGTCGACGTCGCCGGCGCCCAGCGTGCCGTGCCGCGCGGTCAGCAGGATCAGCTGTTCCACCCGCTGCACGTCCACCCCCGCGCCGGGCAGCCAGCGTTCGACCTGGGCCAGCGCCAGCGCGGCCGAGCGCGCCTCGTTGTCCTTGCGGCCGGCGTCGTAGATCGCATCGTGGTAGAGCGCGGCCAGCTGCACTTCCCCCGGGTGCCGCCAGCCGGGGCCCTCGGCAACGGCCTGGCAGTGCGCCAGCACCGCGCGTACATGCGCATACCCGTGATAGGCCCGCGGCGGGACCGCGTAGGCGGCTTCGAGGTCGGCCTGCATGGCCGCCGGCAGGGAGAGCGGTGCGAAGGTCATGGCCGCATCATTGGCCGGCGCCGGGGCCGATGGCAAGCACGTCGCCGCGCG
The DNA here is from genome assembly GCF_963519925.1 of uncultured Stenotrophomonas sp. Taxonomy (NCBI): domain Bacteria; kingdom Pseudomonadati; phylum Pseudomonadota; class Gammaproteobacteria; order Lysobacterales; family Lysobacteraceae; genus Stenotrophomonas; species uncultured Stenotrophomonas sp. The sequence goes on from NZ_CAUQPH010000073.1 coordinate 12,091, forward strand.
CCACAGCCCGACAAGCGGCGCGCCGATCGCCGCCACCGGGCCTAGACTCAAGCCACGAACGTCATGTCGACCCTGCACGGTGACCGCGATGAACGGCTGGAAATCCCTGCTGCTGCTGGCCCTGCTGGCACCTGCCGGCGCCCCTGCCCTGGCCGCCCCGCCCGCGCCGGCCGTGGCCGGGACGCGCGTGCAGCCGGTGCCCTCTCCCGAGCAGATCCTGGCCATTCCCGCGCCGTTGCAGGCGCTGTTGCAGCAGCGGGTGATCGCGCCGGGCCCTTCGCGCGAACAGCGGCTGGAACGGCTGGTGCACCTGGTGTTCGACGAAAACGGCATGCACCTGGCCTACGACCCGTACGCCACCCACACCCTGGCCGAAACCTGGGAGACCCGGCGCGCCAACTGCCTGTCGTTCACGCTGATGTTCGTCACCCTGGCGCGCGCGGCGGGGATCGATGCACGGGTGCAGGAGGTGGCGCAGGTGGTCACCTGGCACCAGGACGAAGGCGTGATCTACAACGTCGGCCACGTCAACGTGGGACTCACCCTCGGCGGGCGCACCGCAGTGGTCGACCTGGACCGCAACGTCCTGTACGACCGCTATGGGCCGCGACCGATCACCGGGCAGCGCGCGCTGGCGCACTTCTACAACAACCGCGGGGCCGCGGCGATGGCCGACGGCGACACGGCGCAGGCGCGGGTCTACCTGGACGCGGCGCTGGCCATGGCACCGTCCTTCGCCGCCGGCTGGAACAACCTGGGCGTACTCGACACCCGCAGCGGGGACCTGGGCAAGGCGCGGCAGGACTACGACACCGCGCTGCAGCTGCAACCCCGGCATGTGGCCGCGTTGACCAACGCCAGCGCGCTGTACCGACGGCTCGGCGATGCACGCCACGCCGAAAGGCTGGCACGGCGCCTGCAGCAGGTACAGAAGACCGACCCGTTCGCGCAGTTCCGGATGGGCAACGACGCCGAGCAACGCCGCGACTATGCGCTGGCCATCGACTACTACCTGCGCGCGATCCGCCTGTACGGCAACGCGCACCAGTTCCATTTCGGGCTGGCGCGGGCGTACTTCCTGGCCGGCGACAGCCGCCGCGCCTCGCTGGAGATGACCCGCGCCCGCGACCTGTCCGGCGAAGGCACCGACGTGCTGTGCGCGACCTACCAGGCCAAGCTGGACAGCCTGCAGCGGTTACGGCAGCGCACCGCCGCCAATTGAGGCATGTCGACCGGCGATGGCTGCCTAGGCCTTCTTCAGGAAACAGGTCTTGAGCACCAGCCCCTTGATCTTCTCCGAGTTGCCTTCGATGTGCTCGGCGTCGTCTTCCACCAGGCGGATGTTGCGGATCACCGTGCCCTGCTTCAGCGGGATCGACGACCCCTTCACCTTGAGGTCCTTGATCACGGTCACTGTGTCGCCGGCCACCAGCACGTTGCCGTTGCTGTCGCGCACTACCACGGCCTGGCCACCCGAATCCCCGGCCGCCCATTCGTGGCCGCAGTCGGCGCAGATGAACAGCGCGCCGTCGGCATAGGTGTTCTCCAGGGTGCATTGCGGGCAGGCAGGTACGGCGGACATGGTGAAGCCTTGAAGGACGGAACAGCGGCCATTGTAACCGCCCGGCCCGGGCGGCCCTTGCACCGGCGGTCCGCTTGGCGCACAGTGCGCGCCCCCTGACCTTCCGGCCCGGCCCGCATGAAAATCGGCATCGACTTTGGTACCAGCAATTCCGCCGCCGCCGCCGTGGTGGAAGGCCAGGTGGTGCCGATCCGCTTCGGCGAGGCCGAACAGTTCCGCACCACGGTGTACTTCCCCGAGGTGATGCGCGACCCCAACGACTTCGAACTGACCCCGGCGCTGGAACACGAGCTGGCGCGGCTGATGGACGCAGCGGCACGCGACGCGCGCGCGGCCGGACAGGAACGCGCGCCCGACGCGCTGCGCCGCGAAGCGCTGCGGGTGGTGCGGCGGCAGTGGATGGAAGAGCAGATGCGGGCGCCGCTGAGTTCGACCCGGCTGCTGCAGAACGCGCTGTACGGCGACGACGCGCTGGAAGCCTATTTCGAGGAAAACGAAGGCAACCTTGTGCAGAGCCCGAAGTCGATGCTCGGCTACAACCTGCACCCGCGCGCGCGCCAGACCATCACCGGCATCGCCACCCACATCCTCGAGCACATCCGCCTGACCGCCTCGCGCCAGCTGGACACGCCGGTGCGCACCGCCACGCTGGGCCGCCCGGTGCAGTTCCGCAGTTCGATCGGCGCGGCCGGCAACGACCAGGCGCTGGACATCCTGCATACGGCGGCGATCGCGGCCGGCTTCGACAGCGTGGACTTCCTCGAAGAACCTGCAGCGGCGGCGATGCATTACCACGCCGAAAGCACCCGGGAACATGATGCGGTGGTGGTGGACATCGGCGGCGGTACCACCGACGTCGCGCATGCCCGGGTCGGCGGCGTGCAGGCACCGAAGATCCACCGCGCCTGGGGCATCGCGCGCGGCGGCACCGATATCGACCTGGCATTGAGCCTGGGCGCGTACATGCCGCTGTTCGGCCGCGGCAGCAGCCGGGTGCCGGCGCACCACTACGTCGAAGCGGCGATGGTGCAGGACATGACCCGCCAGCGCGATTTCCGCCAGCATGCGTATCGCGACGTGGACGCGCCGTGGGGCAAGCGCCTGCAGGCCCTGCAGGACACCGGCAACACCGCGCGCCTGTACCGTGAAGTGGAACGCTGCAAGATCGCGCTGAGCGCAGCGCAGTCGCACGACAGCGCACTGGACTTCATCGAGCCCGGGCTGGGTGTGGCGGTGGAGCGGTCCCGGCTGGAAGCGGCGGCGGGCAGTTACCTGGCCGAGCTCACCGCGCTGCTCGAACAGGTCCGCGCCGACATCGGCCACGACCCGGCCGCGATCTTCCTCACCGGCGGCATGTCGCGTGCCGGCTACCTGCAGGCTGCCGTGGAGGCCGCGTTCCCCGGGTCGACCCTGGTGCGGGGCAATCCCTCGTTCGGGGTGGTGCATGGGCTGGCGTGGGCCGCCAGCCACTGAGCCCCGCCCGACTGAAACCCTTGCGGGACAAGGGTCAAGGCGCGTGGAACCCGCGTATTAACAAAACGTTACGCCGAAAGCGCTATCATCTTTCGGCTTCGATGCGCAATGCGCATGTCGTACCCAGCCTCCAAGAGGCCACCACCCTTCATCGATACCCGCGTCGTCCGGATCCGTCCGCGGCGTTGGCGTCGCTCACCGCTGGGATCCGGCTCGCTCCCCGCACGCTCCATTCCCGAGCCGCCAAGAGAGATTCCGATTGGGCGAATCCGCCGAGCCTGACCCCATCGACTGCCGCCGCTGCGACGCAGTGTGCTGCCGGCTGTCGGTGACCGTCATGCCTGACGACGCGGTACCCGGCCACCTGCTGGATACCGACGAGGCGGGCCGCACCGTGATGGCGCGCAACGACGAAGGCTGGTGCGCCGCGATCGACCCCTACCACCTGCGCTGCACGATCTATTCGCAGCGTCCCGCAATCTGCCGCCAGTTCTCGATGGGCGGCGATGACTGCCGCTCGGTGCGGCAGGACTACCGTCGACAGCAGTACGAAGCGTTGACGTTTTTTCCCACGTAACACCCATGACAGGAGCATCCATGGCCCGTTCGCCAAAGACCTCCCCCAAGGCAGGCAACACCGTTCGCGTTGACCGCAAGCAGGGTTCCAACACCGCACTGAGCAGCGCCAGCATCGCTGCCGACCTGGCCGCGTTCCGCAAGAGCGGTGGCAAGATCGAAGTTCTGGGCAACACCCTGGCGCTGAAAAAGGCCGGCTGACGCCGCAGCCGTCCGCACCGGCCCCGGGCCGGTGCGGGGGCCGCACTCAGCGGCCGTCCAGCGTGACCCGTACGTTGCCCGAATGGGCATTGATCGAAATATCCCCATCGCCACCGCCCAGCCGCGTGTCCAGGCTGCGGCCGGGGCCGTAGCGCGGCCGCTCGACCTGGCCGGCATCGGACTGGATGTCACCGCTGAAGGTCTTTACCGCCAGCTGCGCGGACACCTTCGCTGGCAGGCGCAGCGCGATCGAACCACTTACCGTCTGCAGGCTCACCCTGCCGCCGGGCGCCAGGCCCGCTGCGGCCACCGTCAGGCTGCCCGACACGGCCTCCGCGTCCAGCCGCTGCACCCGCGCCGCATCCAGCCGGATGCTGCCCGACACCGTTTCCGCGGACACCTCGCCGGCCGCGCCACCGCCGGCCTGGATCGAACCACTTACGGCACGCAGCGACAGCCGCGGCGTCTGCACCTGCGAGCGGATGCTGCCGCTGACCGAGGCCAGCGAAGCGTCCGTGCTGCGCCCGGCGGCGGCGATGTCGCCGCTGACCGCATTGGCCTGCAGGCGACGCAGATCGACCTCGGCCACGTCGATGTCCGCGCTGACCGTCCCGAGCTGCACGTCGACCGAACGCGGCACGCGCAGTTCCAGGGTGGCCCCGCCGCTGTTGCCGTTGCGCGGGTAGATGACCTCCCAGCGCACCCGGTTGGCACTCTTGTCCTGCTGCAGGCGCAGGCCATCGGCCATGCTGCCGCTCAACGCCACTTCGTTGCGGTCCCAGCCGCGCACGGTGACCTTGCCGGCGATGTTGCTGATTTCCACCCGCCCGCCCGCCGCCAGCGGATGGCGTTCGTCGACACGGGTGGCGGCCTGCGCCGCCAGTGGCAGCAGCAGGGCGAGGGCAACGATGAAACGCGTGGAAACTTGCATGGGACTCTCCGTCAGGTTGGCAGGCCAGCGGCGTTCACGGCCTGCTGGGTCAATTCAAGCCGCAGCGCGTAGGTGCGCTGCAGCTGGGTAAGCAGGAACCCGGAGCGCGGGCTCTCGGCGATCGCGGCGCGGATCGAGCGCGCGCTGGTATCCAGCTCATGCAGCGCCGGTTGCCATTCCGCGCCGATCTGCGCGGCAGGCAGGGTCGCCATCGCCTGCTGGTACTCGGCGGCGATGACGTCGGCCTGTCGCTGCAGCGGCGACGGCCGCGGCGTCGGCGGGGTGGCCGTGGGCACCACCATCAGCACGGCCAGTGCTGCCGCCAGGCCCAGACC
>NZ_CAUQPH010000074.1:0-17058 GCF_963519925.1 uncultured Stenotrophomonas sp.
CGGTCACGCCGCTGCTGCTGCTGCTGGGCGCCCGTGCCGAGCCCGGCACCGCCTGCGACGAACAGGTGGTGCTGGCGGCGGTCGAGCGCCTGCTGGATGAAGAAGTGTCGCTGGACGTGCGCGACCCGCGCGGCTTCGGTCCGCTGCACCTGGCCGCCCTGCACGGGTTGCCGCTGCTGGTGCAGCGCCTGCTGCGTGCCGGCGCCGACCCCGACGTACGCGACGCCCTGAATCGCAGCCCGCGCGAGATCGCGGTGATGCGCGGTTTCATCGACGTGGCCGGCGAGTTCGAACCGCGCGTGCCGGGCGTGTCCTCGATGGCAAGATTCCTGCGCGATAACGGGTAATCGTGGCAGACAAACGGTAGCGCCGACTGTTAGTCGGCTGCTCTCCGTTCCGACATCATGAACCCCTGGCACGCGGCTTCGGACGGTTATCAACCGCGATCAGTGCGCCGCAGACGTTGGGTGCGTGTCTGCGGATTTTCCGGCCGCGCTGCGCGCGGTCGCCGACTGACAGTCGGCGCTACGAATTGCCGGCGAACGATGGGGGAACTGGATACGTCCGGCCGGTTCCGTTCAATTGCCACGTTGGATGTCGGTCTTTTCATCGCGTTCCGCATCGGCTTCGAACAGGCGCATCAGGTCCGCCCTGGCGTCGCGCGAGGTCTGCATCACCGCGGCCTCGTCGTCGTAGACCAGGTACTGGTCGCGCAGCAGTTTTTCATCGTGCTCGCGGAAACGCTCCACGTGGTCGCGGGCCGTGTCGCCGGGGATGCCCAGCGCGGTCAGCACGCGCTCGCTCATGTCCAGGCTGGTTCCGAACACCTCGCGGAACGGTTCGGCCGACATGTCCATCAACCGCCATGCATGCTGGCGGTTGCGCGCACGCGCCAGCACCACCGCATTTGGATACATGCGCCGGATCAACCGTGTCGCGTGCATGTTCGCGTCCGGATCATCCAGCGTGATCACGAACACGCGCACGTTCTCGCCGCCGGCCGCGCGCAGCATCTCCGGTCGGGTCGGGTCGCCGTAGTACAGCTTGTTGCCGAAACGACGCAGGTCCGACACCGTGTCCGGGTTCGCTTCCAGCGCAATGAACGGAATCTTCTGCGCGGTCAGCAGGCGCGCCACCACCTGGCCGAAGCGGCCCATGCCGGCGATCATCACGCTGGGCTGGGTGCCGCCCGTGTCGATGGTGTCGGCCGCGGGCCTGTCGCCGGCGACCTCGTGTTCGCCGCCCAGCAACCGCAGCAGCCCGATCAGCAGCAGCGGCGTGAGCGCCATCGACAGGCCGACGATCGCCACCAGCCGGTCGTGGTTGGCGTTGCCGAGCAGGTTCGCGCGCTGCGCTTCGTTGAACACCACGAACGCGAACTCACCGCCCAGCCACAGCACGCTGCCGAGCAGCAGCGCGTGCCGCGTGCTCAGTCTGGCCAGCTTGCCGATGCCGAACAGCAGGCTGAACTTCACCACCAGCAGCACCGCCACCCCGAGCGCGATCGCCCACGGTTCGGCCACCACCCGGTCCAGGTCGATGCCCATGCCCACGGCGATGAAGAACAGGCCCAGCAACAACCCCTTGAACGGCTCGATCTGCGATTCCAGCTCATGCCGGAATTCCGAATCCGAGAGCAGCACGCCGGCCAGGAACGCGCCCAGGCTGGGGCTCAGACCCACCGTCTGCATGAACCACGCCGTGCCCAGCACCACCAGCAGCGCCATCGCGGTGAACACTTCCGGGCTGCGCGTGCGCGCCACGGTGTTGAACAGCCAGCGCAGCACCGGTCGCCCGCACAGGATCACCACCGCCAGTGCGCCCAGCGCCACCGCCACGTCGTTCCATTGCAGGGTTTCATTGCGGGCCCCGCCCAGCAGCGGAATCGCCGCCAGCAGCGGAATCGCGATCAGGTCCTGGAACAGCAGGATGGCAAAGCCCAGTCTGCCGTAATCAGTGTTGAGCCCCTTGTGTTCGGACAGCAGCTGCAGGCCCACCGCGGTGGACGACAGCGCCAGCGCGATGCCCACGATCAGCGCCCCCTTCCAGTGGAAGTGGTCCAGCATCAGCAGGCTGCCCAGCACCACCGCGCTCAGCGCCACCTGCGCGGTGCCGGCACCGAACACCGAGCGCCGCATCACCTTCAGCCGCGTGGGCGACAGCTCCAGCCCGATCACGAACAGCAGCATCACCACGCCGATCTCGGCCGCGCCGAGGATCCGGTCGGCGTCCTGTACGAAGCCCAGCCCGTCCGGGCCGAGCACCACGCCCGCCGCCAGGTAGCCCAGCACGGCACCCAGCCCGAGCTTCTTGAACACCGGCACCGCGATCACCGCAGCCAGCAGCAACACCAGGGCCAGGACCAGCGCACCGCTATGCATGGGGAAACCTGCGCATCGCATCATCGGCCTGTCGCCGGCGGCCCATTATGCGGCCCGGCGCGTCAAACGACCTTCAACCGGGCCCGAACGAGGGCCCGCAAGGGGTTGACCCGATCTGCGCGCGGGTCCAGACTGCCGCCCGCTGACCGCGCCGGCACGGTGCGCCCAGCGAAACCCTTCCGGAGTCCACACCCATGTCCAGCGACAGTAGAAGTCGACCTTGCTCGACGCCAGCGATGGCCACCGCCTGACACGGGACGGTTCGCCAGCGTTGGCGTCGCGCATACGCGATCCACAAGGCGAACCCCATGAACCAGAAAGACCTCCTGCGCCCGGCGGCCGATGCGGCCCTGGGCGCGCCCCTGCAGGACTTCAACACCGCCGACGCGGTGGAATACCTCAACACCCTGGAGCTGTCGCGCGCCGCCGACACGCTGGCCGCGTTGCCGCTGCCGCGTGCGGTGAAAATGCTCGAACAGCCCGAGCTGACCCGCAGTGGCGACCTGGTCGCCGCGTTGCCGGAAACCAAGGCGGCCGCGCTGCTCGGCCTGATGGCCGACGACCGCGCCACCGACATCGTCCATGAGCTGGGCGAAGACGAGCGCGCCCGGCTGATCCCGCTGCTCAGCGCCGAATCGCGCCAGGCCATCCAGCAGCTGCTCAGCTATCCCGCGCACACCGCCGGCGCATTGATGACCACCGAGTTCGTCAGCGTGCCGGCCGACTGGACCGTGGGCCGCACTCTGCAGCACATCCGCGAGGTCGAGCGCACCCGCGAAACCGTGTACGCCATCTACGTGCTCGACCCGCACAGCCAGGCCCTGCAGCAGGTGGTGACCATGCGCCGCCTGATCACCGGCCTGCCCGACGAGCCGATCCTGGAAGTGGCCCAGGTCAACCCGCCGGTGACTGTCGATGCCATGCTCGACCAGGAAGAAGTGGCGCAGCTGATCCGCCGCCACGACCTGCTGGCCATTCCGGTGGTGGACGCGCGCCAGCAGGTGCTGGGCATCGTCACCGTGGACGACATCCTTGACGCGCTGATCGAAGAATCCACCGAGGACGCGCACAAGTTCGGCGGCATGGAAGCGCTGGAAAAGCCGTACATGCAGATCGGTTTCTTCGAGATGCTGCGCAAGCGCGCCGGCTGGCTCAGCGTGCTGTTCCTCGGCGAAATGCTTACCGCCAGCGCCATGCAGCATTACGAGGACGAGCTGGCCCGCGCCGTGGTGCTGACCCTGTTCATTCCGCTGATCATGAGCTCGGGCGGCAACTCCGGCTCGCAGGCCACCTCGCTGCTGATCCGCAGCCTGGCCCTGCGCGAACTGCGCCTGCGCGACTGGTGGAAGGTGGCGCTGCGCGAAGTGCCGACCGGCATCACCCTGGGCGCCATCCTCGGCGTGCTGGCGATCATCCGCATCGTGTCCTGGCAGCTGCTCGGCCTCCATGACTACGGCGAGCACTGGCAGCTGCTGGCGCTGACCATCGGCGCGGCGCTGGTCGGCATCGTCACCTTCGGCTCGCTGTCCGGCTCGATGCTGCCCTTCATCCTGAAGCGTCTCGGCTTCGACCCGGCCAGTGCCTCGGCACCGTTCGTGGCGACCCTGGTCGACGTGACCGGGCTGGTGATCTATTTCAGCATCGCCGCGATGATCCTGCGCGGCACGCTCCTTTAGTTCGATGGGCGTGTCCGCGGTAGGGTCGGATCCCTGCCGTGGGCTGCGCCAGATCATCCCCAGTGGACCGCGAGCCGTGTACCGTGTCACCACGTGTCCCGGTGACAGTTCGACCCGATGAGCATCTACCACCTGCAATCCGTGTTCCGCCCGCAATCGGTGGCCGTCGTCGGCGGCAGCCCGCGCGAGCGCTCCGCCGGCCGCGCGGTGATGCGCAACCTGCGCGCCACCGGCTTTCCCGGCAAGGTCGCCTGGATCAACCCGCGCTACGGCGAGATCGACGGCATCAGCACGGTCAAGCGGCTCAAGGACCTGGACTGGGTGCCCGAGCTGGTCGTCATCACCGCGCCGGCCAGCATCGTGCCGCAGGTGGTCGCCACCGCCGCCGAGCGCGGCGTGGCGGCCGCCATCATCCTCACCGCCAACCTCGGCCAGGGCCCAGGCTCGCTTGCCGAACAGATCGAAGCCGCCGCGCGACCCAAGGGCCTGCGCATCCTCGGTCCGCACTGCCTGGGCGTGATCGCCCCGCACGCACGCCTCAACGCCAGCATCGCCGCGCATTTCCCGCAGGCCGGCGACCTGGCGCTGATCTCGGAATCGAGCGCGATTGCCGCGGCGCTGGTGGAGTGGGGCGTGGCGCGCTCGGTCGGCTTTTCCGCCGTGGTCTCGCTCGGCGACGCACTCGATGTCGACTTCGGCGACCTGCTCGACTACTTCGCCACCGACTACCGCACCCGGGCGATCCTGCTCTACGTCGAACACATCCGCGACGCGCGCAAGTTCATGTCGGCCGCGCGCGCCGCCGCCCGCGCCAAACCGGTGGTGGTGGTCAAATCCGGTCGCCACATCCGCATCGATCCGGACGGCGACACCCACGTGCAGGCGCTGGCCAGCTCCGACGCGGTGTATGGCGCTGCCTTCAACCGCGCCGGCCTGCTGCGGGTGAGCGCGCTGGACGAACTGTTCACCGCCGCCGAAACCCTGGGCCGGCTGGGCACCTTCCCCGGCCGGCGGCTGGCCATCCTCAGCAACGGTGGCGGGGTGGGGCGCCTGGCCGTGGACCAGCTGCTGGCACTGCGCGGCAGCCTGGCCGAGCTCTCGCCCGGCACCATCGCCGAACTCGACGGCGTGCTGCCCGAGGGCTGGTCACGCAGCAACCCGGTCGACATCGTGGTCGACGCCGACGGCGATCGCTACGCGGCCGCCATCGATGCGCTGATGTCCGACCCCGGCAACGATGCGGTGCTGGTCGTCAACGTGCCCACCGCCTTCACTTCCTCGGCCGACGCGGCGCAGGCACTGACCCGCACGCTGGGCCTGCGTCCGCGCCACCACCGCGACAAGCCGGTGTTCGCGGTGTGGCTGGGCAACGACGACCGCGCCACCGCCACCCTCAACGCCGCGCGCGTGCCCACCTACCCGACCGAAGCCGAAGCCGTGCGCGGCTTCCAGCACCTGGTGCGCTACCGCGACGCGCAGGCCGCGCTGATGGAGACCCCGCCCAGCCTGCCGCAGGATTTCGTGGTCGATACCGCCGCCGCGCGCGCCATCGTCGACGCCGCGCTGGCGGCCGGCCAGCAATGGCTGGATCCCATCGCCACCTACCAGCTGCTGACCGCCTACGGCATTCCGTCGGCGCCGGTGATGCAGGCGCGTGACGCACACGAGGCCATGGACCTGGCGCAGCCGCTGCTGGAGCAGGGCGCCACGGTGGCGGTCAAGGTGTTCTCAGCCGACATCCCGCACAAGTCCGACGTCGACGGCGTGCGCCTGAACCTGGGCACGCTGCAGGCGGTGCAGGCCGCGGCCAGTTCGATCCTGGCGCGTGCCCACGAACTGCGCCCGAACGCGCGCATCGACGGCGTGCTGGTGCAGCCCACCATCGTGCGGCCCAAGGCGCGCGAGCTGATCGCCGGCATTGCCGACGATCCCACCTTCGGTCCGGTGGTGGTGTTCGGCCGCGGCGGCACCGCGGTGGAAGTGATCGACGACAAGGCGCTGGCGCTGCCGCCGCTGGACCTGCGCCTTGCCCACGAGCTGATCGGCCGCACCCGCGTTTCACGCATCCTCAAGGCCTATCGCGACGTCCCGGCCGCCGACGAGCGCGCGGTCGCGCTGATCCTGGTCAAGCTGGCCCAGCTGGCCGCCGACATTCCCGAAGTGCGCACGCTGGACATCAATCCGCTGCTGGCCGACCGCGACGGGGTGATCGCGCTGGACGCGCGCGTGGCGATCGCCCCCTCGCGCAAGTTGCACAAGGGCCGCGGTCATCCGCGTTTCGCCGTGTTCCCGTACCCGAAGGAGTGGGAGCGCACCCTGACCCTGTCCGATGGCGCACCCGCGTTCGTGCGCCCGGTGCGGCCGGAGGATGATGCATTGTTCCGCGCGTTCTTCGCCCGCGTGACCGACGACGACCTGCGCCTGCGCTTCTTCCAGTCGGTGAAGCATTTCAGCCATGAGTTCATCGCCCGCCTGACCCAGCTCGACTATGCCCGCTCCATCGCCCTGGTCGCGATCGACCCGCGCAGCGGCGACATGCTCGGCGCGGTGCGCCTGCATGCGGATGCCGACTACGACCGCGGCGAATACGGCATCCTGATCCGTTCCGATCTCAAGGGCCACGGCATCGGCTGGCGGTTGATGACCATCATGATCGAGTACGCCCAGTGGCTCGGGCTGAACATCGTCGAAGGCCAGGTACTGCGCGAGAACAGCACCATGCTGGCGATGTGCCAGAGCCTGGGGTTCAAGACCAGGCTCGATCCCGACGACCCCACGGTAATGGTGGTGACCCTGCCGGTGCAGAGCGTGCAGGTGCCCGAGCCCCCCGAGGGCGTGATGCATTGAGCCGCGCGGGGCGGCTGCTGCAACACACCGGGCCGCAGGCGGTACGCCACCGCCGCCGCTATCGCCGACAATGACCGGATGACTGAACGCATTCCCCTGCTGTTGCTGCCCGGCCTGCTCAACGATGCCGAGCTCTGGAGCGCGCAGAGTGCCGCGCTCTCCGACATCGCCGACTGCACGGTTGGCGACCAGACCCGCGGCGAGACGATGCAGGCTGTGGTCGACGACGTGTTGGCCCAGGCCCCGGAGCACTTCGCCCTGGCCGGCTTCTCGCTGGGCGGCTTCGTGGCCCAGCAGATCCTCCGGGTCGCGCCCGAACGTGTGCTGCGGCTGGCGCTGATCGATACCTCGATCCATGCCGACTCCCCGGAACGCGCCGCCCAGCGCCAGTCGCAGCGCGCCAGCGTGCGCCTGCCCGGCGCCTTCCATGGTTTCGGCGACAAGCTGATGCGCAGTTACATCGACGCCTCACGCCTGGACGACTACGTGCTGGTGCAGCGCGTGCGCGACATGACTGCCCGGCTGGGCGCCGAAGTATTCCTGCGCCAGAGCGCGCTGGACCGCATCGACGGCCACGACGTACTGGCCAGCTACCGCGACCCGCTGCTGATCCTCTGCGGCGCCAACGACCGCATCACCCCGCTGGCGATCAGCGAGGAGATGCATGCCCTGGCGCCCGGCTCAACCCTGGTGGTGCTGCCCGATTGCGGCCACCTGGCGCCAATGGAAAAGCCCGAGGAGGTGAGCGCCGCCATGCGTGAGTGGCTGCTGGCCGGCGGGTAGGGTCGCATCCCGATCAACCGCCGATAACGGTGCCACGTGCTGTCGTGGCATGACCTCCGTCGAAGAAGCGCTCTCCGGCAGAGGTCATGCGTTCGCCGCGCCGGTCAGCGTGGTCGGCGGTTGATCGGGATCCAACCCTACCCGCCCAGGCGTCCGACGTTGACTGGGCGATCGATCAATCCCACGCCGGCGCGATGCCGTCCGGGTTCGCCAGGCGCTGCCCACGATCCAGCGTGGCGATCTGCGCCATGTCCTCATCGCTCAACCGCAGGTCCGCCGCCAGCAGGTTGCTGGCCAGGTTCTCGCGCTTGGTCGACGACGGAATCACCGCGAAGCCCTGCTGCAGCGCCCAGGCCAGCGCGACCTGCGCCGGGGTGGCGTCGTGGCGTTCGGCAATGGCCTGGATCACCGGGTCCTTGAGTACCTCACCGTAGGCCAGGCTCATGTAGGCGGTGACGTGGATGCCCTGCTCGCGCAGGAAGGCGATCAGTGCGCGGTTCTGCAGGTACGGATGCACCTCGATCTGGTTGGTGGCAATGGCATCGGCGCCCAGGATCGCGATCGCCTGGCGGGTCAGGTCGATGGTGAAGTTGGAAATGCCGATCTGCCGGGTGAGCCCTTCGGCCCTGGCCTGCGCCAGCGCGCCGAGGTATTCCTTCATCGGCACCGCATCGTTCGGCGACGGCCAATGGATCAGGGTCAGGTCGACATGATCGGTACGCAGCTTGCGCAGGCTTTCGCGCAGGCTGTCGAGCAACGCATCGTGCTCGAAGCTGGCGATCCAGACCTTGGTGGTGATGAACAGATCTTCGCGCGCCACGCCGGACTCGGCGATGGCTTGCCCAACCTCGGCTTCGTTGCCGTAGATCTGTGCGGTGTCGATGGCGCGGTAGCCCACGTCCAGTGCGTTGCGGACCGAATCTATGACGGTCTGGCCCTTCAGGCGGAACGTGCCCAGGCCGAATGCGGGAATGCTCATGGAAACTCCTTCAGTGGGGGAAAATAAAGACTACGCCTGGCACAGCCAACCTGATGTAGAGCCGACCGTCGGCCGGCTGCTCTCACCTCAATGCGCGGCGACGGCGATGCCCTCGGCGCGTTCGGCAACACCGTCGCGCCTGTCCAGCCGCCCGCTCAGTACGGTCAATCCGAGCGCGCCCAGCACCACCAGCGCGCCGATCCACGGCGTGTGCATCAGGCCCAGGTGGTCCACCACCAGCCCGCCCAGCGAGGCACCCATCGCGATGCCCACGTTGAACGCGGCGATGTTCAGGCCCGAGGCCACGTCCGCTGCCTGCGGTGCAAAGCGCTGCGCCTGCTTGACCACATACACCTGCAGCCCCGGCACGTTGCCGAACGCCACCGCGCCCAGCGCCAGCACCGTCAGCAGCACCAGCCAGGTGTTGTAGGCGGTGAAGGTCAATGCGAACAGGACCAGCGCCAGCAGCCCGAAGATCAGCTTGAGCGCGGGAATCGGCCCACGGCGGTCGGCCAGGCGGCCGCCCCACAGGTTGCCGATCGCCACCGACACGCCGTACACCAGCAGCACGCCGCTGACCGCATTGGCCGAGAAGCCGGTGACGTCCTGCAGGATCGACGCCAGATAGGTGAACGACAGGAACGTGCCGCCATAGCCCAGCGCGGTGATCGCGTACACCAGCAGCAGGCGCGGCTGCGCCAGCACCGCCAGCTGCTGGCCGAAGGTGGCCGGCTCGCTGCGCTGCAGGTTGCGCGGCACGAACAGCAGGCTGCCCAGCAGCGCCACTACGCCCAGCGCGGCCACCGCCAGGAAGGTCGCGCGCCAGCCCAGGTGCTGGCCGATGAACGTGCCCAGCGGCACGCCGGTGACCAGTGCCACGGTCAGGCCGGTGAACATGATCGCGATCGCACTGGCGGCCTTCTACTTGGGCACCACCGAGGTGGCGATGATCGAACCGATCGAGAAGAACACGCCATGCGCCAACCCGGTGAGCACGCGCGCCACGATCAGCGAGCCGTAGCTGGGCGCCATCCAGGCAATCACGTTGCCCAGCGTGAACAGCACCATCAGCGCTACCAGCAGGGTCTTGCGCGGTACCCGTCCGGTCAACGCGGTCAGCACCGGCGCGCCCACCGCCACGCCCAGCGCGTACAGAGACACCAGCAGACCGGCCGAGGGCAGGGACACGCCCAGGTCGGCGGCGATGGTCGGGATCAGCCCGACGATGACGAATTCAGTGGTGCCGATGGCGTACGCGCCCAGCGTCAACGCCAACAAGGCCAAGGGGATGCCACGGGACATGAGGATTACCGGTGGAGGGGAGAGGCTGCGCAGTCTGCGCCCCGCACTCTTGCCGAAAAACCAGTCTTCACGCCAATGACTATTGCCTGGTGATCAATAATGGTCGCCCCCACCCGCGAACGCCCGCCATGAAGACCACCCTGGATGAGATGCAGGCATTCATCGCCGTGATCGACAGCGGCTCGATCACGGCCGCCGCTGAGCAGCTGGGCCAGACCACCTCCGGGGTCAGCCGCGCGCTGGGCCGACTGGAAGACAAGCTCGGCACCACGCTGCTGACCCGCACCACCCGCCGCCTGCAGCTCACCGAAGAGGGCGACGCCTTCCTGGCCCAGGCCCGCGCCATCGTGGCGTCGGTGGAGGCGGCCGAAGAGCAGATCGCCGCGCGCCGCGAGCGGCCGGCCGGGCGCCTGCGCGTGGACGCGGCCACCCCCTTCGTGCTGCACGTGATCGCCCCGCAGGTGGCCAGCTACCGTGCGCGGTATCCGGAGGTGGATCTGGAGATCAACAGCAGCGAGCGCTACATCGACCTGCTCGAGCGCCGCACTGACGTGGCCATCCGCATCGGCCCACTCGCAGATTCGACCCTGCACGCGCGTCCGCTGGGCCACAGCCGCCTGCGCGTACTGGCCAGCCCGGCCTACCTGCAGCAGCACGGCACCCCGGCCAGCGTGGCCGACCTGCGCCAGCACAGCCTGCTGGGCTTCAACGAACCGGACTCGCTGAACCACTGGCCGCTGCCGGGCGACACCGACGCGCTGCTGCACATCCAGCCGGCGGTGCGCGTGTCCAGCGGCGAAACCCTGCGCCGGCTCGCCCTGGAAGGGGCGGGGGTGGTCTGCCTGTCTGACTTCATGACCCAGCGCGACCGCGACGCGGGCACGCTGGTGCAGCTGCTGCCGGAACGGACCGTCGAGGTCCGGCAGCCGATCCACGCCGTCTACTACCGGAACACCGCGGTCTCGGCACGGATCACCAGCTTCCTCGATCACCTGGCCCAGGCCATGACCGGCCAGGCGTTCCTGCGGTAATCCCGGCCGTCCATCACCGGCCCTGCCTCCCTACGGTAGCGCCGGCCGTTGGCCGGCCCATGCAAGCGTCTCACCGTTCAGGAGAGCCGGCCAACGGCCGGCGCTACCGGATTGTTGCCATATATGTAACTATTGTCGTTACATGAAATCCAGCAACCAATTCTCCGACGCGCTCCACATCATGGCCCACCTGGTCGGGCAGGCCGGGCCGCGCACTTCCGAACAGCTCGCCACCTGCCTGCCGACCCACCCGGTGGTGATCCGCCGGCTGCTCGCGGCCCTGCACAAAGGGGGCCTGGTCCACACCGTGCGCGGGCACGGCGGTGGCAGCCAGCTGGCGCGCGACCCGGCCACCATCAGCCTGCACGACGTCTACCTCGCCATCGGTTCGCCGGCACTGCTGCATACCGGCGCGCGCGAGAGCGGGCGCGGCTGCCCCGTGCAGCAGGTGGTCAACGCCGCCCTCGACGAGAGCTACCAGCAGGCCCAGGCCCTGCTCGAACAGCGCCTGCGCGCCACCACCCTGGCCACGCTCGGCGATGCCTTCGCCCAGCATCTGGCCCTGCATGCAACAGGAGTTGCCCATGACCTTTGACGCCGTGATCGTCGGCGGCAGTTTCGCCGGCCTGTCCGCTGCAATGATGCTGGCGCGTGCGCGCCGCAGCGTGCTGGTGATCGACAGCGGCCTGCCGCGCAACCGCTTTGCCGCGCATTCCCACGGCGTGCTGGGGCTGGACGGCATCGCCGGTGGCGACCTGCTGCGCCAGGCCAAGGCGCAGCTGCTGGATTACCCCAGCGTGCGCTGGGCCAGCGACACCGCCATGGAGGCGCGGGCAACGGTCGACGGCTTCGCCGTGACCACCGCCGGCGGCGAGACCTGGGCGGCGCGCAAGCTGCTATTGGCCACCGGGATACGCGACGCACTGCCGGACCTGCCCGGGCTCGCCGAGCGGTGGGGCCACAGCGTGCTGCACTGCCCGTACTGCCACGGCTACGAGATCGGTGGCGGCGCGATCGGCCTGCTGGGTGGCCACGCGATGTCCGCGTTCATGGCCGGCCTGCTTGCCGATTGGGGCCAGGTCACGCTGTTCGCGCACGGGATGACCCTGGAGCCGGATGAGATCGCCACCCTGCAGCGACGCGGCGTGCAGATCGAAACCGAACAGGTAGTGGCACTGGACGGTGACGCGCCGCAGTTGAGCGGTGCACGGCTCGCCGACGGTCGCCACATCGACCTGCGCGCGCTGTTCGTCACCGCGCGCCAGGAGATGGGCTCGCCGCTGGTCGAGCAGTTGGGATGTGTCCTGGATGAAAACCCGGTGGGCGTACTGGTGCGCGTGGACGCGCAGAAGCAGACCACGGTGCCCGGCGTATACGCCGCGGGCGACGCCACCGTCATGGGCAACATCACCCTGGCCAGCGCCGAAGGCGTGCGCGCCGGCGTAAGCATCCACCACGCACTCGTAGCCGAAGACGCCGCACCCAAAGCGGCGTAGAGCCGGGCTCTGCCCGGCTGCTGCGTCCGGCACCGCGCAGCCACGCAGGGCGTGGCTCTACGTAGGCGGTTTCATTCTGCGCTGGCGGCGTTGAGCTGTGCGATGTCGTCCGCCGACAGCGCTACCTGCGCCGCCGCCAACACATCGTGCAGCTGCTCCACCCGGGTCGCGCTGACGATCGGGGCGGTAATCCCCGGTCGCGCGATCAACCACGCAATGGCCACCTGTGCAGCGGTGGCGTTGTGGCTGCCCGCCACATCATCCAGCGCCTCCAGAATGCGCAGGCCGCGCGGGTTGACGTACTTCGCCACCACGCTGCTGCCACGCGCGCTGCTCTTGTCGGCATCCCCGGCGCTGCGGTACTTGCCGCTGAGGAAGCCGCTGGCCAGCGAGTAGTAGCTGATCACGCCCAGGTCATGCTCGTGCGCGACCGCTTCCAGCCCGCTCTCGTAACCGGCGCGGTCGTACAGGTTGTACTCCGGCTGCAGCGTCTCATAGCGCGGCAGCTTGTAATCGGCAGAAACCTTGAGCGCGTCGCGCAGGCGTTCGGCGCTGTAATTGGACGCGCCGATCGCACGCACCTTGCCCTGTTCGATCAAGCGGCCGAACGCGGCCAGCGTGGTTTCCAGCGGCGTGGACTCATCATCCTCGTGCGCCTGGTAAAGGTCGATCACATCGGTCTGCAGGCGCCGCAGCGAGTCCTCCACCGCCGCATTGATGTTGTCCGCGGACAGCCCGGGATGTTCGGCCCACTTTGCCACCTTGGTCGCCAACACTACTTTGTCGCGCTTGCCGCTGCGCTGGAACCAGCGGCCCAGGATCGTCTCCGATTCACCGCCCTGGTTGCCGGGCACCCAGGCCGAGTAGACATCGGCGGTATCGACCAGGCTGAAGCCCGCATCGACGAAGGCATCCAGCAACGCGAACGAGGTCTTCTCGTCCGCGCCCCAGCCGAAGACGTTGCCGCCGAACGCGATGGGAAGCACCTTCAGGCCGGAACGGCCGAGTTCACGGGGTGCGGTCAGGGCAATCCTCCAATCGAAAGCAATGTCACAGCATAAGTGCGTGTCGATGACACCGTTGCGGCGCGAGCCACAAAACAGCGTTCTGCTTCGCTGCATTGCAGTAACGTTTTGTGAACACCTTTGACATCGCGGCTGCTAGTCTCGCCGCATCCCGCCCACCGTAGGTGATCCGATGAAAGCCCGTTCGCTCAGCTGTGCCTGCCTGTTCACCGTTTCCACGCTGCTGATTGCCGCGCCCGCCATGGCGATCAAGCCGGCCGGCCCCAACGCCCAGCCGGCCATCACCGCTGCGGTGCAGGCGGCCGTCGACGGCAAGGGCCGTACCCCGGAAAACGTGAAGCGCGACGCCTACCGCCACCCGGCGCAGACGCTGTCGTTCTTCGGCGTGGAACCGGGCAAGACCGTGGTGGAAATCACCCCGGGTGGTGGCTGGTACGCCGAAATCCTCGCCCCGCTGCTGCGTGACACGGGCACCTATGTCGCCGCCGTGGTCGACCCGAAGGCCGTGGCCGAAGGCAGGGGCCGCGATTACCAGCAGCGCAGCCGCGACGGGCTGGAGAAGAAGTTCGCCGACAATCCGGCCCTGTACGACAAGGCGAAGGTCGTGGGCTACGACCCGAAGGCACCGGTCTTCGGCCCGGCCGGATCGGCCGACGTCGTGCTGACCTTCCGCAACGTGCACAACTGGCGCAGCGCCAACCAGGCCGAAGGCATGTTCAAGGGCTTCTACAACGTGCTCAAGCCCGGTGGCGTGCTCGGCGTGGTCGAACACCGCGCCAAGGCCGACGTCGCGGCCGACGACAAGAGTGGCTACGTGGGCCAGGCCCAGGTGATCGCGATGGCCGAAGCCGCCGGCTTCAAGCTGGCCGGCAGCAGCGAGATCAATGCCAACCCGCGCGATACCAAGGACTACCCGAACGGCGTGTGGACCCTGCCGCCGACCAACCAGCACGAGCCCAGTGATGCCGGGAAGTACAAGGCCATCGGCGAAAGCGACCGCATGACCCTGCGCTTCGTGAAGTAATGCGGGACGCCGTCCGGCAACGGTGACGCCGGCGCACGACCAACGGTCGTGCGCTACCGGTCGGAACCGTTGCATCCAACCCGGTCGCGACCGGCGGGACCCGCCCGGTAGGTACCGACCGTTGCTCGGTACGAAGGCAACCGAAGCCACGGAATGGGACAATGCCACCTCGCCACCCACGTCCCGCACCATGCTCATCGCCCTCAACAAGCCCTTCAACGTGCTGTGCCAGTTCACCGACAGCAGCCAGCCGCCGCGCGCGACGCTGGCCGGGTTCGGCCTGCCGCCTGGCGTGTATGCGGCCGGGCGGCTGGACTACGACAGCGAAGGCCTGCTGCTGCTGACCGACGACGGCCCGCTGGCGCACCGCCTCACCGATCCGCGCCACAAGGAAGACAAGACCTACTGGGTGCAGGTCGAGGGCACGCCCAGCGACGACCAGCTGCAGGCACTGCGCAGCGGCGTGCAGTTGAACGACGGGCCGACGTTGCCCGCAGGCGTGCAGCACCTCGATCCACCCGGGCTCTGGCCACGCACCCCGGCGGTACGCTTCCGTAAGACCGTGCCCGATGCCTGGCTGGCGATCACCCTGCGCGAAGGCCGCAACCGCCAGGTGCGGCGCATGACCGCAGCGGTGGGCCTGCCCACGCTGCGCCTGGTCCGGGTCGCGATGGGCCCACATCGCCTCGACGGCCTGCAGCCCGGCGAATGGCGCCGGATCGACGCCTGAAAAAAAAACCGCCGGACAATGCCGGCGGTTTTTCACCTGCAACACGCCGGAAAAATCAGGCGTCGCTGCCGATGTCGCTATGTTCGTCAACCACGGTGCTGGTGCGGCGGTTGCGCGCGCTGATGCGCTCGGCCTGCCCATTCACCACGCTGCCGTTGGCCAGCTTCTTCTTCTGCTGCTTGCGATACAGCGCGTAGCCGAGCAGGCCCACGCCGACCGCCGCCACTGCGATGGTTGCTGCCGGGTTGCGGCGCACGGCCTTGGCCGCCACCTTGCTGCCGGTCTTCACCGCGCCGAGCGCCGCACCGGTCTTGAGCCAGTCGGTCGCCTGCGGGCCGAAGTGGCGCAGGTTGGTGCCGGCATGCTTCAGGCCATCGCCAGCGCTGCTGGCCAGATCCAGTGCACGCTCCAGGGCGCGGTCGGTAATAACGGTCAGTCTGCTCATGGGGGGTCCTTTTGCCTCGGTTCGAAATCCAGTGTCACCCGGGGGCCGTGTAGGGCGTGTTATCCAGCGCCCACGGTCCGGTCACGACGATAACCAATGTGCAGGATCGATTCAGCCAGCCACCAGCAACGCCCCGGGGTAGAGCCACGCCCTGCGTGGCTGAGCTGCCAAACAGCCGACATCGCGCAGCCACGCGGGGCGTGGCTCTACGTGCCGCGTGGTTTGGCGCGGTGGGTGGCGTTGGCCGTCCACGGATCGTCCGGCCATGGGTGCCTGGGGTAGCGCCCCTTCATTTCCTTTTTGACCTCGGCATACGTGTTCGCCCAGAAGTTGCGCAGGTCCTGGGTGACCTGCAGCGGGCGGCCGCCGGGGGACAGCAGGTGCAGGGTAAGCGGTACGCGGCCATCCGCAATGCGCGGTGTATCGGCCAGCCCGAACAGCTCCTGCAGCTTCACCGCCAGCACCGGCGGCTGTGGCGTGCTGCCATCGGCCTCCAGCGCGTAATGGATCGCACGCTCCATGCCCGACGGCACCGCCATCCGCACCGGCGCATGCCGGTCGATCGCCTGCCGCTGCGCCCACGGCACCGGCGATTTCAGCGCTTCGCCCAAGGCCGACTCGTCGAGCGCATCCAGCCGGGTCCTGCCATTGAACGCCGGGGTCAGCCATGTCGGCAACGACGCCATCAGCGCGGCATCGGACACATCCGGCACCTCCAGCTCCGGCATCCATGCACGCAGCGCCAACGCCCGCGCCTGCCACTGGCGCAGCCCCTCGGTCCACGGCAGGGCCTCCAGCCCCAGCTCCCGCACCGCCTCGGTCAGCGCCTGCGCCGCCTGCGCCGGATCCACGCGGCCGGCAGAGCGGCTGTCCAGCACGATGCGGTCGAAGCGGCTCTCGCGGCGCGCCACCAGCGCGCGTTTGTCCGCATCCCAGCGCACCAAGTCCTGCTGCTGGAAAAGGTTCGGGAAATCGCGCCGCAGCCGGTTCTCGTCCACCGGCGCGGCGCGCAGCAGCAACGCATCGCGCGCCTCATAGCGCAGCTCAACCGCGACCAGCCAGGGCTCGCCGCGCAGGTCGCTGGGGTCGAACAGGCGCGCGCTGCGTCCGTTCGCCAGCAGATAGCGCAGCGGGTCGGTGGGGTGGCGCGCCGCAATCCGGTCGGGGAACGCGTGCGCCAGCAGGTCGCCCAGCTGATGCGCTTCCACCGACGAAGGCGGCGCCGCATCGCAGCGCAGGCGCCGCCGCCACTGCTTGCTGGCCGCATCGATCGCCGCCAGTGCCCCGCGGTTGGCGTCGTGCGGGGCGCGCCCCTGCCGGAACGCAGCCAGTGCACGCC
>NZ_CAUQPH010000075.1:0-17023 GCF_963519925.1 uncultured Stenotrophomonas sp.
CCGCTGGGCCTGCGCGTGGCCGATGCGCCCTCCGCGTATGCCGCGCTGTATGCGCGCCCCGCCGGCAGCGACGCCTCGCTGCCGCCGATGCCCAGCGAGCAGGGCCTGCCGGTGACCGCCGCCGACAGCGGCGTGCCACCACTGGGGTACGCCGTGGCGCAGCTGCACGGCATCTACATCCTGGCCGAGAACGCCGAAGGCCTGATCGTGGTCGACATGCATGCCGCCCACGAACGCATCGGCTACGAACGGTTGAAGACCGCACACGATGCCACCGGCCTGCACGCGCAACCGCTGCTGGTGCCGATCACCCTGGCCGTGGGCGAGCGCGATGCCGACACCGCCGAGCGCGAGGCCGACACGTTGACCGCACTGGGCTTTGAGATCACCCGTTCCGGTCCCGGCTCGCTGCATGTGCGCAGCATTCCCGCGCTGCTGGCCAATGCCGAACCCGAAGGCCTGCTGCGCGACGTGCTGACCGACCTGCGCGAACACGGCCAGAGCCGGCGCATTGCCAGCGCCCGCGATGAGCTGCTGTCGACCATGGCCTGCCACGGCGCGGTGCGCGCCAACCGGCGGCTGACCCTGCCGGAAATGAACGCGCTGCTGCGCGACATGGAAATCACCGAACGGTCCGGCCAGTGCAACCACGGCCGGCCGACCTGGGCCCGTTTTTCGCTGGCGGAGATCGACCGCTGGTTCCTGCGCGGACGTTGAAGGGGAGCACGATGCGTACTTGGGGATGGGGACTTGGTGCCGCGCTGCTGGCGCTGGGCCTGGCAGGCTGCGGCGACAAGGAAACGGCGCCGGTCAAGGCGACCGTGGATCCGGCGTTCGCCGCCGAACAACAGCAGTGGCGCCTGCAGCGCTACACGGAACTGCAGGCGCCCGATGGCTGGACCAGCCTGGTCGGCCTGCATTGGCTCGAGCACAAGGCGCATTACATCGGCAGCGGCCCCGGCAGCGGTATCCGCCTGGCCGTGGGCCCGGCCAAGCTGGGCATGGTGGCGCGCAACGGCGACAGCGTCACCTTCACCCCCGAACGCGGCGTGTCGCTGAGCGTGGACGGCAAGCCGCTGACCGGTCGGATCCGTTTCCAGAGCGACCGCGACCCGGCGCCCACCCGGATCGCCTTCGACGATGGCAGGGGCCAACTCAGCCTGATCCATCGCGGCGAACGCTTCGCGCTGCGGGTCAAGCACGCCGACGCCTATTCGCGCAGTGGATTCGCCGGCCTCAACTACTGGCCCGGCGGCCCGGACTGGCGGGTCAGCGCACGCTTCGTGCCGCACCCGGCGGGCAAGACCCTGCCGATCGTCGACATCACCGGACTCACCACCGCCATGCCCAACGCGGGCGCGCTCGAGTTCGAACGCGACGGCAGGACCTGGCGGCTGGAAGCGCTGGGCGAACCCGGGCGCGAGCTGTTCGTGATCTTCGGCGACCGCACCAGCGGCCATGGCAGCTACCCTGCCGGCCGCTACCTGGACCTGCCGGCGCCGGATGCCAGTGGCACGGTGCTGATCGATTTCAACCATGCCTACAACCCACCGTGCGCGTTCACCCCGTTCGCCACGTGCCCGCTGACCCCGCCGGAAAACCGCCTGGACCTGCGGGTCGAGGCGGGCGAACAGGCCTATCACCCGCCCCGCGGAGGAGTGTGACGATGACGATGTTGAAGCGACTGGCGGCCCCGTTGCTGCTGGCCACCGGCCTGCTGCTGGGCAGTGCCGCCGCCATGGCTGCGCCGGCCACCGCGGCCGCCGCCGCCAGTGCGCCGGTGCCCCTGCTGTGGAAGGTGACCGGCCCGGGCGACAGCCAGCTGTACCTGCTGGGCTCGTTCCACCTGCTGCGCGCCGACGATTACCCGGTGGCGCCGGAGGTCGACCAGGCGTTCGCCGCCTCCCGGCGCGTGGTGTTCGAATTGTCGCCGCAGGACATGCAGTCGCCGGACCTGACCCGCAAAATGCTGCAGGCCGCCATGCGCACCGACGGCAGCGAGCTCAAGCGCGACCTGGACGCGGCCACCTGGACCAGGCTGCAGGACTATGCGCGCGCCAACAACCTGCCGCTGGCCCAGCTGCAGGGCATGAAGCCCTGGTTCGTCGGCCTGACCATCACCCTGTCGCAGTTCGCCAAGATGGGGTTGGACCCGGCGCTCGGGCTGGACCGGCATTTCATGACGCGCGCCGCCGATGCGGGCAAGCCGACCAGCGGACTGGAAGACATCGACACCCAGGTGGCGGTGCTGTCGGGCATGTCGACGCAGGAACAGCAGCAGATGGTGGCCGAGGCGCTGGAGCAGGCCGGGCAGGCCGATGCCGAGGGCCGCAAGCTGCACGACGCCTGGCGACGCGGCGACGACAAACTGTTGTGGAACGCGATGGCCGCGGAAATGCGCGGCGCCTATCCGCAGCTCTACAAGCGCATCAACACCGACCGCAATGACGCCTGGGTGCCCAAGCTGGAACAGCAGCTCAAGGCCGGGCAGGGCGGCACGCTGGTGGTGGTAGGAACGCTGCACCTGCTCGGCGAAGACGGGGTGGTCGAGAAGCTGCGCGCCAAGGGTTACCAGGTCGAGCGGATCTGCAGCGCCTGCACCAAACCCAAGGGCCGGTCCAGACGCTGAAGGCTTCAGCCGGAAACGAGAAAGGCGCGGCCGTGAGGCTGCGCCTTTCTGCGTACTGCCGCGCGGGAATCAGCGGCGGGTCTTGCCGCCCGCCGGCGCATCGGGCTTGGCGTTGCCGGTGCCGGTACCGGTGGAGGTGCCCGGCGGGCGCGGGCCGAAGCCGCTGCCCATGTTGCGCTGGAAGTCCTGCCACAGTTCCAGGTTGCGTTCGGTGAGCTGGTTCATCATCGCCCACGGGGTCTGCCCGAGCAGGTTGCCCATCTGCTGGCGGAACTGCTGCTGCTGGTCCAGGAACACCTGCATGCTGCGCTCCAGGTAGTTGCCCATGAAGCCCTGCAGCGAATCGCCATAGAAGCGGATCAGCTGGCTGAGCAGCTGGGTGGACAGCATCGGCTCGCCGTCCTGTTCCTGGTCGGCGATGATCTGCAGCAGTACCGAGCGGGTCAGGTCGTCGCCACTCTTGGCGTCGCGGACTTCGAAGTCTTCACCGTCCAGGATCAGCTGTCGCACGTCCTCGATGGTGATGTAGCTGGAAATTTCGGTGTCGTAGAGACGGCGGTTCGGGTACTTCTTGATGATGCGGTTCGCAGCCATGAAGCAGTCACTCGTCAGCGTAAGGGCGAATGATTGCGCAGCGCAGCAGGCGTTGCAACCTCCTTTCGTCATTTGGTCGGGATTCTTCATGCTGCGCAGCATGGGTGCAGCATTTCTGGGTGGTCGCAACGCCTGCTGCGCTGCGCGCCCACGTTTTGCTGCGCAAAACGCGGGCCCCGGCGGCATGCCTCCTGATCCCCGCGCCCTCGGCGCGCCCCCTTTACAAAAGGGGGCTCTTCAGCTGGATTGTTACGTGGGCAAGCCCCACCGCTCGGGCCTTGGCGGGATCGGGGACGCGGCGTTTCCAGGCGGGGCACCCCGGTGATGGGGACAGCTCAGTGATGCGTGGCCTGCAGGTGACGCGGGACACTCCGGTAGCGCCGACCGTTGGTCGGCCTTGGGAACCCTTGGTGGCGCGGCTTGTAACCGTTACCACCCCATGTGGTGGCCGCCGTTGATGTCCAGGTTGGAGCCGGTGATCCAGGCGGCTTCCTCGGCGACCAGGAAGGCGACGGCGTAGGCGATTTCCTCGGGCTTGCCGAGGCGGCCGGTGGGGATGTCGGCGATGATCTTGGCGCGTACTTCGTCGGGTACGGCCATCACCATGTCGGTGGCGACGTAGCCGGGCGAGATGGTGTTGACGGTGATGCCGAAACCGGCATTCTCGCGCGCCAGCGAGATGGTGAAGCCGTGCATGCCGGCCTTGGCGGCGGCGTAGTTGGCCTGGCCGTACTGGCCCTTCAGGCCGTTGATCGAGCTGATCTGGATCACCCGGCCCCAGCCGCGGCGGCGCATGCCTTCGATGACCGGGCGGGTGACGTTGAACACCGAGTTGAGGTTGGTGTTGATCACGTCGTGCCACTGGTCGGCGCGCATGCGGTGGAACGTGGTGTCGCGGGTGATGCCGGCGTTGTTGACCAGGATCTCGACCGGACCGAGCGCGGCTTCCACCGCGTGCACCATCTGTTCGGCGGTGGCCGGGTCGGCGACATCGCCGGGGAAGATCGCCACGTCGCAGCCGCGCGCCAGCATCTTCTCGCGCCAGGCCAGGGCCTTGGCCTCGTCACGGTAGTTGGTGGCAACCCGATGGCCCTGGTCGGCCAGACGTTGGCAGATGGCGGAACCGATACCGCCGGTACCGCCGGTGACCAGTGCGACGCGAGATGTCATGAGCAGCTACTCCGAAAGGCAGGGCCAGCAAGGGGGAACGCGATTCTGCAACATCGCGGCGAAAAATGGGGGCTCAGGCCGGGTCGGGGGGCAGGTGGATGTCTCCCGGTGGCAAACGCGCCGGATCGAAGCAGCTGCGGGCGCGGTCGAGCAGCCCCACCACCCCGGAACTGCCGGCCAGGTGCGCGGGGTCCTGGCCCAGCTGCGCCCAGGCCTTCTGCAGTGCCGGGACGGCGGCACGGGGATCGACCGGGCGCGCCGCGTCGGACTTGGACAGCTTGTGGCCGTCGGGCTCCAGCAGCAGCGGCAGGTGCAGGTAGCGCGGGGTAGGCAGGCCCAGGGCCTGCTGCAGCAGGATCTGGCGCGCGGTGGAGTCGAGCAGGTCGGCACCGCGGACGATGTCGGTGATGCGCTGGTCGGCGTCGTCGACCACCACGGCGAGCTGGTAGGCCCAGTACCCGTCGGCGCGGCGAAGGACGAAATCGCCGACCTCGGCATGCACGTCCTGGCGGACCGGGCCGCGCAGGCCATCCTGGAAGGCGATGACGCTGCCGGGTGGAACCCGCAGGCGGATGGCCGGTCGCGCCCGTTCGGTACGTCCTACGCAGTGATGATGGATGCCGTGCTGGTCGGTCAGGTCGGTGCGGCTGCAGTGGCAGGCAAAGGCCCTGTCTTCCGCCAGCAGGCGGTCGATGGCCTCCTGGTACAGGGCATCACGCTGGCTCTGGCGGACGATGGGGTCGTCGCTGGCCAGGCCAAAGTCAGCAAGTGCAGCCAGCTGCTGGTCGATGGCGCCGGGGACGGTGCGGGGTGGATCGATGTCTTCGATGCGGACGGCCCAATGGCCGCCGGCATGGCGGGCCAGCAGCCAGCTGCCGAACGCGGCCAGCAGAGAGCCGGCGTGCAGTGGGCCGGTGGGGGAGGGGGCAAAACGCCCGCGGTAGGTAGTCATTGACATGAACTATGAATCGTCGGTCAGGTTGCGACTTGAATTCAACCTGAAGTCCCCGCAGATTTGCAGCAACATCAACCTAAAGCATCCTCTTCCCATGTTCAGTCGTATCGCCCTGTTCCTCGCGACCAACTTCGCCGTGCTGCTCCTGGCGGGCTTTGTAATGCGTCTGGCGGGGATCGATCCCGCAAGCATGAGCGGCCTGCTGGTGGTTGCGGCCATCTTCGGCTTCGGCGGGTCGCTGGTGTCGCTGCTGCTGTCCAAGTGGATGGCCAAGCGCTCCACCGGCGCGGTGGTCATTACCGAGCCGCGCAACCCCACCGAGCGCTGGTTGCTGGCGACGGTGGAGCGCCAGGCCCGCGAGGCGGGTATCGGCATGCCGGAAGTGGCCGTTTACGACGGTCCGGAAATCAATGCGTTCGCCACCGGTGCCAACCGCAACAATGCGCTGGTAGCGGTGTCCACCGGCCTGCTGCACAACATGAGCGAGGACGAGGCCGAAGCGGTACTGGGCCACGAGATCGCCCACGTTGCGAACGGCGACATGATCACCATGGCGCTGCTGCAGGGTGTGCTCAACACGTTCGTGATCGTCCTGGCTCGCGTGGTCGGCGGCATCATCGACAGTGCGCTGTCGGGCAACCGCGAAGGCGGTGGCCGTGGCTTCGCCTACTTCATCATCGTGTTCGTGCTGGAAATGGTGTTCGGCCTGTTCGCCACCATGATTGCCATGTGGTTCTCGCGCCACCGTGAGTTCCGCGCCGACGCCGGCGGCGCCCACCTGGCCGGTCGCCAGAAGATGATCGCCGCGCTGGAGCGCCTGAAGCTCAACCACGGCCAGAGCACCCTGCCGACCCAGATCGCCGCCTTCGGCATCGCCGGCGCCACCGCAAAGAAGCTGTTCCTGAGCCACCCGCCGCTGGAAGAGCGCATTGCCGCGCTGAAGGCCGCGAGCAGCACCGTGGCGTGATGCGGTGGTGTTGAACTGAAGCGTTGAACTGAAGAAACGCCCGGCCTCTGGCCGGGCGTTTTTTTCGTGCCAGCGGAATCGGTAGAGCCGGGCTCTGCCCGGCTGCTCTTCCTTCCGCACACGACACGGTATGGGGGCTGCCCGGCGGCCGCCCCGGCTCGTGGCAATGAGGCGCCGGCTTTTGCAGTTGCAGTTGCAGTTGCAGTTGCTGTTGACGTTGGATTTCAACGAGTGATGACGGGTTCCCACGGCCGACCAACGGTCGGCGCTACCGGGTGATTGCGCGTTGCCCGGTGTCCCGGGGGGGCGTCGCGCGTTTCCGGCGTTCGTAGGCGCCATCGCGCGTTGTCTCCAAACGACAACGGCGCCCGAAGGCGCCGTTGCTTGAATCCCACATCAGGTCGATCAGAACTTCGCGTCGAACTCGGCCGCATAGCCGGTGTTGACCAGCACCTTCTGCAGCACCTCGCTGTTCTTCACGTTGCCCGCCACGATCTGCTGGGTTTCCGGGCCGCGGCTGTCCATGCGGGCCGGGGTCGCGCCCTTGAAGTCGCAGACCCGGCCGCCGGCTTCGCGGACCAGCAGCACGCCCGCGGCGATGTCCCAGGCCTTCACGCCGGCCTCGAAATAGGCGTCAGCGCGGCCGCAGGCCACATAGGCCAGGTCAAGCGCCGCCGAACCGGTGCGGCGCACGTCTTCGGCCTGCACCAGCAGTGCGTCCACTGCCTTCAGCTGCGCACTCGTGCGGCTGCGCTCACGCGGCGCGAAACCGGTGTGGATCATCGCCCCGGACAGATCCTTGCGGTCCGCCACCCGGATGCGGCGGTCGTTCAGCACCGCACCGGCACCCCGGCTGGCGGTGAACAGTTCATTGCGCAGCGGATCGAAAATCACTGCATCGATCGGCTCGCCGTTCTCCACCAGCGCGATCGACACGCAGTAGTGCGGGAAGCCACGCAGGTAATTGCTGGTGCCGTCCAGCGGGTCGATCACCCACATGTAACGGTTCACCGCCTGCACCCCGCCTTCCTCGGCCATGATCCCGTAGTCCGGGTAGGCGCGCTTGAGTTCCTTGATGATCACCTTTTCCGCGTCCGCATCGACCTCGCTGGCGTAGTCCATGCGCCCCTTCTGCACCACGTTCAGCGCCTCGAGCTTGTTGATGTTGCGCAACAGGACGTTGCCGGCGAGGCGGGCGGCCTTGACCATGACGGTGACGGCGGGTTTCTGCATGGTAAAAAGCTCCCGTAAAGGCAGAGATGGGGGTACTGGCGGGGGAAAAGAGCGGTCCCGGCGCAAAGGCCGGTCGCACAGTTTACCATTTGTGACTGTCCTGCTCGCGTTTGGCCTGTTCATGTCCGCACATCCCGCTCCCTCCCGCATCCGTTTCGTCCTCGTGGGCACCCAGCATCCCGGCAACATGGGCGCCGCCGCCCGTGCCATGAAGACCATGGGCCTGGGCCGGCTGGTGCTCGTGGCCCCCGAAAAACCGCTGGATGAAGAAGCCTTCCGCCGCTCTGCCGGCGCCGAAGACGTGCTCGGCGACGCCCCCGTGGTCGCCACCCTGGCCGACGCCGTCGCCGACTGCCGGCTCGTCCTGGGCTGCACCGCCCGCGCCCGCCGCGTCCAGCTTGAAGAGCTCCTTCCTGCCGTGGCCGCCCAGCGTGCCCTGGCCAAAGCCACCGACCCCGAGGGCGAAGTCGCCTTCGTGTTCGGCCGCGAGCGCACCGGCCTGACCAACGAAGAGCTGCAGCTCTGCCACCTCGCCGTGCACATCCCCTCCAACCCCGACTTCAGCTCGCTGAACCTGGCCGCCGCCGTGCAGGTGCTCGCCTACGAACTGCGCATGGCCAGCCTCGGCGGCGTCGAAGCCGCCGCCCCCGCCGATCCTGAACACCGCGAACAGCCGGCCAGCCATGCCCAGGTCGAAGGCCTGTTCGGCCAGCTCGGCCAGACCCTGGACGACATCGACTTCCACAAGGGCCGCGCCCCCGACTCGGCCATGCGCAAGCTGCGCCGCCTGTTCCTGCGGACCGAACTGAGCGAACAGGAAGTACGCCTGCTGCGCGGCATCCTGGCCGACGCCCAGCGGATGGCGCGCCTGGCCAACGCCAAGCCCGAATGACCTGACGCACGTCTCACTTTTTCGGGTAGGCTGTTGCCATTCCTTGGGGGGAGCGAATGGGATTGCCGCTACTGCGATGGCTGTTGCAGGGAGGGATGCTGTTGCTGGGCATCATTGCGATGGCTGGAACCGCGGTTGCCGGCCCTGACACCGCCGGCCTTGAACACGTCCTCGTGCTGGGCCGGATCAGCGACAACCCCAAGTCACACTATGCGCAACTGCAGCCCCTGCTCGACTACGTCGTCCCGCGCATGCGCGACGTCGGCATCACCGAAGGGCGCATCCTGATGGCCCCCGATGCGCAGCAGATGGCCAGTTACCTGCGCCGTGGCCGGGTCGACTGGGTCACCGAGACCGCCGGCACCGCCGTAGCGCTGGGCCTGCGCAGCGGCGCCCAGCCGCTGCTGCTGACCGAACGCAACGGCGTGCGCGACTACCACACCGTGTTCTTCGTCCGCCGCGACAGCCCGATCACCTCGCTGGCCGACCTCAAGGGCCATACCCTGGCCCTGCAGAACGTCGCCTCCACCAGTGCCTACCTGGTTCCGGTGATGACCCTGTTGCAGAACGGCCTGACCCCGGAGATCCTGTTGTCCGCGCGCGACGCCGCCGCACCGGACACCGTGGGCTACGTATTCGCGCGCTCGGAGGCCAACATCGCCACCTACGTGCACAAGGGCATGGTCGATGCCGGCGCGGTGAGCAGCGTCGACTGGGCCGACGAGCACCGCATCCCGGCCACGTTCCGGCGCGACTTCCGACCGATCCATCGCACCGAGCCGTATCCGCGGGCGGTCGAAGTGGTGCGGGCCGGGCTCGACCCGAAGGTGCGCGACCGCCTGCAGCAGGTATTGCTGGAGGCCGCGTCGGATCCACAGGCGCAGGACGCGCTGGAAAAATTTTTTGGTACGTCCGGGTTCCATCGGGTCGATGCGCAGATGCAGCACCGTTTGGATGAATTGAAACAGGGTCTTACACGCGTGCGGATGGAAGTGGAATGAGGCCGTTTGGTTCCGGAATGCAGTCCCGTTTCGTGTTGGCGATGGGCGGGGCGATGGTGGTGGTGGTGGCGATCGTGGCCGTGGTGCTGGGGCGCCAGGCGGCGATGCAGGACGAGGTCAAGAACCTCAGCGGCAGCGTCATCCATGAACTGTTCGACCGCAGCGTGCGCAGCCGCGGCGAGGCGCTGGCGCGCGAGCTGTCCGATGCCCTGGCCAACCCGCTGTATTACAACGACCTGGCCCAGGTCGGCGCGCTGGTGCGCAACACCTCGCGGCAGCAGGTGGTGCGCTACGTGCTGGTGTTCGACGAAGACGGCAGGCTGATCCACGACGGCAGCAGCGTCGTCGTCGACTTCGGCAAGGCCATGCAGGACCCGCTGGCGGCCGGTGCGGTGGCCGCGCGCACCCTGGTGGTGCAGCAATCGCCCAAGGTGCTCGACAACGCCATGCCGATCATGGTCGGCAACCAGCGCATCGGCGGCGTCCGCGTCGGCATGGCGCTGGACGACGTGCAGGCCATGGAGCAGCGCGCCAACACCACCCTGGGCGAGCGCCTGCAGCAGGTCGGCAAGCGCCACCTGGGCTGGCTGCTGCTGATGCTGGGCCTGCTGCTGGCGATCGGCGTGGTGGTCATCGTCTACGTGCAGCGCACCCTGGTCGCGCCGATCCGTGGCCTGGCCAGCGCCGCGCGCCAGATCGAAGCCGGCGACTACCGCCCGCAGCTCAGCCACAACAACCGCCAGGACGAAGTGGGCGAGCTGGTCCGCGCCTTCGGCCGGATGAGCGAAGCCATTGCCCGCCACGACCGCGAAGTGCGGCACATGGCCTACACCGACGCGCTGACCGGACTGACCAACCGCCTGGCGTTCCGCGAAGCGCTGGACCACCGGCTGATGGCCGCGCGCGCGTCCGGGCATCGGCTGGGCCTGTTGTTCGCCGACATGGACGACTTCAAGCGCGTCAACGACACCCTCGGCCACGAAGCCGGCGACGAAGCGCTGCTGCAGTTCGCCCAGCGCATCCGTGCCGCCGTGGCCCAGGCTGGCGGCGACGAAGCGCTGCTGGCGCGGTTTGGTGGCGACGAATTCGTGATCCTGATCGGCGACGGCGATGTCGCCGCCGGCGCGCGCCAGCTGGCCGAACTGCTGGTGCGCGAACTGGGCAAGCCGCTGGTGGTGCAGGGCAGGGAACTGTTCCTGGGCACCTCCATCGGCGTTACCCTGTTCCCTGACGATGCCGCCGACGCGACCACCCTGCTGAAGAATGGCGACATCGCCATGTACCAGGCCAAGGTCGCCGGCAAGAACTGTTACCGCTACTACAGCCGGGCGATGGACCACGCGGTGGAGCGCCGCGTGCACATGGAACAGGAGTTGCGCGGCGCGTGGGAGCGCGGCGAACTGCGCCTGGTCTACCAGCCGATCTTCCGCACCCGCGACCGGCGCATGGTCGGGGTGGAAGTGCTGCTGCGCTGGCAGCACCCGACCCTGGGCACCATTCCGCCGTCGGTGTTCATCGAAGTGGCCGAGCAGAGTGGCCTGATCGAAGTGATCGGGCCCAAGGTGCTGCGCGCGGCGTGCCGGGAGGCGGTGCAGTGGCCGCATTCGGCCGATGGCGAAGGCATGTTCGTTTCGGTCAACGTGTCGCCGCGGCAGCTGCGTGGCGGCGAACTGCCGACGCTGGTCGCCGAGTGCCTGCGCGACACCGGGTTGCCGGCCTCGCGCCTGCACCTGGAGCTGACCGAGACCGCGGTGATCGGCGATGAAATGCTGGCCGCCGCGTTGCTGGACAAGCTGCACCGCACCGGCGTGAAGGTATGGCTGGACGACTTCGGCACCGGCTTCTCCGGCCTGAGCCACCTGCGCCAGGTGCCGGTGGACGGGGTCAAGATCGACAAGAGTTTCGTCGCCGACATGCAGCGCGATCCCGACGACCTGGCGCTGACCACGGCGATCATCGCCATGGCGCACGCGCTGGGCATCACGGTGGTGGCTGAAGGCATCGAACAGGAAGTGCAGTTCGACCTGCTGAGCCAGCGCGGGTGCGACCTGGCGCAGGGGTATTGGCTGAGCGTGCCGATCACCGCGACCGAGGTCGTGGAAATGATCGAATCCGGGCGGTAGGGCGGCAAAGCGGAAGCCGACTGACAGTCGGCTCTACCGCAAGCCCGGTGTAGGGCGCTTGCGCCCTACACCGGGCGCTTGCTGGAATCCCCGGAAATCTCCCGTACCAGCTTCGGCACCAGATACCCCGACAACCGCGCGGTCAGCTGCGCATGCAGCGACTTCGCGGTGGCATCGTCCACCTCGAAATGCGCCACGCCCTGGACCCGATCGACCTGGTACAGGTAGTAAGGCAGCACTCCGGCGGCGAAGCTGCGTTCGCTCAGGTCCTGCAGCGCCGGCAGCGAGTCATTCACCCCGCGCAGCAGCACGGCCTGGTTGAGCAGGGTGGCGCCGGCGCCGCGCAGGCGCGCCATGGCCGCGTCCACCGATGCATCGAATTCGTTGGCGTGGTTGGCGTGGATCACGAACGCCACCGGCCACGGCAGGCTGGCGATCCACTGCACCAGCTCCTCATCCACCCGCTCCGGCAGCACCACCGGCAGGCGGCTGTGGATGCGCAGGCGGCGCAGGTGCGGAATCTGCTTCAGCGCCTGGGTCAGTTCCACCAGCTTGTGGGTCGCCAGCGACAGCGGGTCGCCGCCGGACAGGATCACCTCGTCGATGCCCGGGTCCCGGGCGATCGCGTCCACCGCCTCGCGCCAGCCTTCGCGGGCGGCGTTCTCGGTGCCGTAGTCGAAATGCCGGCGGAAGCAGTAGCGGCAGTTGATCGCGCAGCTGCCGGTGGTCACCAGCAGGGCCCGGCCCTGGTACTTCTGGATCACCCCGGTGGCCTTGCGCGCCAGCCCGTCGCCGACCGCGTCCAGGCTGAAGCCCGGCACGTGCTGCAGTTCATCGGTGACCGGCAGGACCTGGCGCAGCAGCGGGTCGTCGCGGTCGCCGTGGCGCATGCGGGCAATGAAGCCCTGCGGCACCCGCAGCGCGAACTGCGCGGCGGCCTCGCCCGACAGGGGCAGGGCGTCCGGGTCCAGCCCCACCTGTTCCAGCAGGGTCCGCGGGTCGCGGACCGCCTCGCGCCACAGCTGCTGCCAGCGGACGGGGGTGGGCAGTGGCGTGGCGGAAAGCTGCATGGAATGGGGGCCTGCGGTTATCATATGGGTCAGAAAAACGTGTCTCCCCGCCGTTGCCGGTGGGTTTCCCATTCTATCCGGCTCGCCGCGCCTGCGCGGCGTTTGCCCATTCAGGAGTTTCAGCATGGCCACTGTTGGCATGAACGACGTCAAGAACGGGATGAAGATCCTGGTCAACAATGAACCGGCGGTCATCACCGAGACCGAGTACGTCAAGCCGGGCAAGGGCCAGGCCTTCACCCGAATCAAGTACCGTTTCATCAGGTCGGGCCGCGTGGTCGAAATGACCATGAAGGCCACCGATGACGTGGAAAAGGCCGACGTTGTCGACACCAACATGGATTACATGTACAGCGACGGCGAATACTGGCACTTCATGGACCCGGAAACCTTCGAACAGGTCCAGGCCGACAAGGCCGGCATTGGCGATGCCAAGAACTGGCTGAAGGGCGAAGAGTCCTGCATCGTGACCCTGTTCAACGGCTCGCCGATCTTCGTGCAGCCGCCGAACTTCGTGGAACTGAAGATCGTCGAGACCGATCCGGGCGTCCGTGGCGACACCTCGGGCGGTGGCGGCAAGCCGGCCACCCTGGAAACCGGCGCCGTGGTGCGTGTGCCGCTGTTCGTCAACCAGGATGAAATCATCAAGGTCGACACCCGCTCGGGCGAATACTCCGCGCGCGCCGGCAAGTAATTCGACGAAGTCGAATTACGGTAGAGCCGACGTAGAGCCGACTGTTAGTCGGCTGCTTCAGGCGGGGTCTGAACGCGCGTCGCGAACGGCAGCCGACTAACAGTCGGCTCTACCCCACCCGCACATCGCGGTGATCACGTAGCGTCGGATCACCGCCCCCCAAAGCGAGCTCGCATGACCGACACCGCACGCATTCCCGAACCCTGTGACCTGCTGATCGAAGCCGGCTACGTGGTCCCGATCGAACCGCATGCGGTGGTGCTGGAAGACCATGCCGTGGCCGTACGCGGCAGCGAGATCGTCGCGATCCTTCCGCGTGCCGAGGCCCGCGCGCGGTTCGCGCCGAAACAGACCGTATCGCGCCCGGACGCGGCGCTGATGCCGGGCCTGGTCAACGCGCACACGCACAATCCGATGACCCTGCTGCGCGGGGTTGCCGACGACCTGCCGCTGATGGTCTGGCTGCAGCAGCACATCTGGCCGGTGGAAGCGGCGGTGATCGGGCCGGAGTTCGTGGCCGATGGCACCACCCTGGCCATCGCCGAAATGCTGCGCGGCGGTACCACCTGCGCCAACGAAAACTACTTCTTTGCCGACGTCCAGGCCGCCGTCTACAAGCAGCACGGGTTCCGCGCGCTGGTCGGCGCGGTGGTCATCGATTTCCCCACCGCCTGGGCCAAGAGCGACGACGAGTACTTCGCCAAGGCCGGTGAACTGCACGACCAGTGGCGCACCGATCCGCTGATCGGCACCTCGTTCGCCCCGCACGCGCCGTACACCGTCAGCGATGCCAACTTCGAACGCGTGCGCATGCTGTCCGACCAGCTGGACATGCAGGTGCACCTGCATACGCACGAAACCGCGCAGGAGATCAGCGACTCGATCAGGCTGCACGGCCAGCGCCCGCTGGCACGGCTGGACCGGCTGGGTCTGGTCAACGACCGCCTGATCGCGGTGCACATGACCCAGCTGACCGAGGCGGAAATCCACCTGTGCGCCGAGCGCGGCGTCAGCGTGGTGCACTGCCCCGAATCCAACCTCAAGCTGGCCTCCGGGTTCTGCCCGGCCTGCGCCCTGCAGCGCGCCGGGGTCAACCTGGCGATCGGCACCGACGGCTGCGCCAGCAACAACGACCTGGACATGTTCAGCGAAAACCGCACCGCGGCGATCCTGGCCAAGGCGGTCGCCAATGACGCCACCGCGCTGGATGCGGCGACCACGCTGCGTGCGGCCACCCTGGGTGGCGCGCGCGCACTGGGCTTCGGCGACCGCATCGGCTCGATCGAAGTGGGCAAGCAGGCCGACCTGGTCTGCGTGGACCTGTCGGCGCTCGAAACCCAGCCGCTGCACCACGTGCTGTCGCAGCTGGTATATGCCGCCGGTCGCCACCAGGTCAGCGATGTCTGGATTGCCGGGCAGCCCAAGCTGGTCCAGCGCGAGCTGGTCGGCATGGACACCGCCGCCATCGTCGCCAACGCCCGCCAGTGGCGCGAGCGCATTCGTCACATCCGCGCCTGAGGCGCGAAAAGGACAGCCATGAACACCCCCCACGCTTCCACCAATTTCGACCAGGCCGAACTGGACAAGTTCGCCGCGCTCGCCAACCGCTGGTGGGACACCGACGGCCCGCAGAAGCCGCTGCACGCGCTGAACCCGGTGCGCCTGAAGTACGTGGCCGACCGGGTTCCCCTGCGCGCCGCGCGCGTGCTCGACATCGGCTGCGGTGGCGGCCTGCTCAGCGAAGCGCTGGCCCAGGCCGGCGCGGACGTGACCGCCATCGACCTGGCGCCGGAGCTGGTCAAGGTAGCCCGCCTGCACGGGCTGGAGTCGGGCGTGAGCGTGGATTACCGCGTGCAGGCCGCCGAAGACCTGGCCGCCGAACAGCCGGGCAGCTTCGACGTGGTCACCTGCATGGAAATGCTGGAGCACGTACCGGACCCGGGCGCGATCATCGCCGCCTGCCACCGCCTGCTCAAGCCCGGCGGCCAGCTGTTCCTGTCCACCATCAACCGCACCCCGGCCGCGTTCGCGGTGGCCATCGTCGGCGCCGAGTACATCGCGCGGCTGCTGCCCAAGGGCACCCATCACTACCAGGAATTCATCAAGCCGGCCGAACTGGGCAGGTGGCTGCGTGAGTCCGATTTCACCCTGCGCGATGTCAGCGGCATGGCCTACGAGCCGTGGCGCAACCGCGCACGGCTGAGTTCGCGCACCGACATCAACTACCTGGCCCACGCGGTCAAGCCCGACGCCGACGACCGTGGCTGAGTCCGGGTTCCCGAAGGCGGTGCTGTTCGACCTGGACGGCACCTTGCTGGACAGCGCGCCCGACATGCTGGCCACCGCCAACGCAATGCTGGCCGCGCGCGGGCGCGCGCCGATCACCCTGGACGTGCTGCGCCCGGTGGTCTCGAAAGGCTCGCGTGCGATGGTGTCGGTAGCGTTTCCGGAGCTCGGGCAGGAGGCGCGCGATGCGCTGGTGCCCGAGTTCCTGGAGCGCTATGAAGCGTTGATCGGCCAGCACGCGGTGCTGTTCGACGGCGTGGACGGCATGCTTGAGGCGCTGGAAGCAGCCGGCTGTGCCTGGGGCATCGTCACCAACAAGCCGGAGTACCTGGCGCGCCTGATCCTGCCGCAGCTGGGCTGGGAAACGCGCTGCGCGGTGCTGATCGGCGGCGACACCCTGGCCCAGCGCAAGCCGGATCCGCTGCCGTTGTTGACCGCGGCCGAGCGCATGCGCATCGACCCGGGCACCTGCATCTACGTCGGCGACGACGAGCGTGACATCGTCGCCGCCAACGCCGCCGGCATGGCCTCGGTGGCCGCGCTGTGGGGCTACCGCCTGGACGCCGATGACCCGTTGTCCTGGGGCGCCGAGGCCATGATCGAGCAGCCGGAAGCGCTTCAGTACGCCGACGCCTGGCCAGCCGCCCGCCGGTAGCGCCGGCCGTTGGCCGGCCCACGGGTCGCCGGGCGCCCCCTGGCGCCGGTCGCCCATTGGCTCAAACAACGCTGGCGGGCACCCTGTCGTTCAAACAACACTGGTAGGTATCGACCGTTGGTCGATACACGCTCCCCAAGGAATCCCCTGATGACCACCCCCACCGCCCTCGACAGCTTCCTCGACAAATGGCGGACCCGCTGGCCGGAATGGCAGGTGGCCGAACCGTTCATCGCCGAATCCCAGCGCACCTTGGTGGTAGCGTGGTTCGCGCTGCTGCAGGAGTTCGACGACATCCTCAATACCAGCGGCGACCCGATGCCGGCCGACGCCAAGCTGGCGTGGTGGGGCGAAGAACTGCGCAGCTGGGCCGGGCAACGTTCGCGCCATCCGCTGGGGCGCATGCTGGAGCCGGTGCGTGCACCGTGGGCCGAGCTGGCGCAGGCCCTGCCGGACCTGATCGAAGCGCGCGCGGTGCCGGTCGATCCGGCGCAGGCGCAGCGTGCCCTGCAGGCCTACGGTGCCGCCGTTGCGGCGGTGGAGGCGGTGATGTTCGAGACGCCGGCGCGTGGCGACGTAGCCACCCCGGTAGTGTTGCAGACCCTGGCGCAGCGCCTGCACGAAGCCGGTGTGGCCGCGGTGCCGCGTTCGTTGCTGGCGCAGGGCGACAGCGATGCCGCACAGCGCTGGGCGCAGCAGCTGCTGCGCGACTGGCCGGCGCGTGTGTCCGGTCCGCGCCCGCGCCGCCTGTATG
>NZ_CAUQPH010000076.1:0-16983 GCF_963519925.1 uncultured Stenotrophomonas sp.
AGCTGTTCCAGGTCGGCGCCAACGCCGGCCAGGCCATCGCCATCGACAAGGTGGTCAATGCCAAGGCCAACGCCCTGGGCAACGCCACCTTCGATGCCAACTCGATCACCATTGCTGCCGGCACCGTGACCGCCGCCAACAAGGGCACCACGATCTCGTTCGATGGCGTGAAGATCGGCGGCGGCAGCCTGGCGGCGGCCGTGTCGATCGACAAGGTTGAAGTGGTCTCCACCGGCGTCGCCGCCGATGACCAGAAGGCCCTGGTGGCCGCCGTCACCACCGCGATCAATGCCAAGATCGGCGAAACCGGCGTGCTGGCCGAAGTCGATGCGACCGCCGGCAAGATCAACCTGACCTCGGTCAAGGAAAGCGTCAACTCGGCCGGTGCCTTCACCGCGATGACCGTGACCGCCGGCACCAGCGCGGGCATCACCGGCTTCAACTCGGCTGCACCGACCGCGACCACCCCGGCACCGGCCGGCAAGATGCTGAGCGATGTGAACATCGACAGCGTCAAGGGTGCACAGCAGGCGCTGGAAATCGTCGACAAGGCGCTGGGTGCGATCAACAGCACCCGCGCCGACCTGGGTGCGGTGCAGAACCGCTTCACCTCGGTCGTCGCCAACCTGCAGACCTCCACCGAAAACCTGTCCGCCTCGCGCAGCCGCATCAAGGACACGGATTTCGCCAAGGAAACCGCAGAGCTGACCCGCACCCAGATCCTGCAGCAGGCCGGTACGGCCATGCTGGCCCAGGCCAACCAGGTGCCGCAGAACGTGCTCAGCCTGCTGCGCTGATCGCGTCTGACCCGAAGGCGCCGGGAAACCGGCGCCGCTTTCACCGCCGCACGTTTCATGCTTTACCGAAGGAATACCCATGGCACAAGTGATCAACACCAATACGATGTCGCTCAACGCTCAGCGCAACCTGAGCACCAGCGGCAGCTCCCTGGCCACCACCATCCAGCGCCTGTCCTCGGGTTCGCGCATCAACAGCGCCAAGGACGACGCCGCCGGCCTGGCCATCTCCGAGCGCTTCGGCACCCAGATCCGCGGCACCGACGTGGCCATCCGCAATGCCAACGACGGCATCTCGCTGGCCCAGGTCGCCGAAGGTTCGCTGAGCGAAATCGGCAACAACCTGCAGCGCGTGCGTGAACTGGCGGTGCAGGCCTCCAATGCCACCAACTCGGCCAGCGACCGCAAGGCGCTGCAGGCCGAAGTGACCCAGCTGGTCAGCGAAATCGACCGCGTCGCCAAGCAGTCGGACTTCAACGGCACCAAGCTGCTGGACGGTTCGTTCTCCAGCCAGCTGTTCCAGGTCGGTGCCAACGCCGGCCAGGCCATCGCCATCGACAAGGTGGTCAATGCCAAGGCCAGCGCGCTCGGCGCGGCAACCTTCGCCACCGCCGGCAAGATCGAAGTGGACGGGGCCGATCTGGCCAGCGGCACGATCGGTGCGATGACCGTCGGCGGCATAGCGCTGGGCGATGTGAAGTTCGACTACGTGGCCGGCGCCGATGCGGCCAACCAGGCCAACGCAGTGAAGGCGATCACCGCCGCCATCAGCAGCAAGCTGGGTGAGACCGGTCTGCTCGCCGCGCAGGCGGTGGATGCCAACGGTGCCGCCATCGCCGGCGAGATCACCCTGACCTCGGTCAAGGCCGATGCCAAGCTGGCCGACCTGGCCGTGGCCGGCGCGGGCGCCTCGGTGGCCGGCGTCACCACCACCGACGTCACCGCCAACACCACCGCTTCGCACCTGTCCGACCTGAAGATCGACACCGTTGCCGGTGCCCAGCAGGCGCTGGAAATCGTCGACAAGGCGCTGAGCTCGATCAACAACACCCGTGCCGACCTGGGCGCGGTGCAGAACCGCTTCACCTCGGTCGTCGCCAACCTGCAGACCTCCACCGAAAACCTGTCCGCCTCGCGCAGCCGCATCAAGGACACGGATTTCGCCAAGGAAACCGCAGAGCTGACCCGCACCCAGATCCTGCAGCAGGCCGGTACGGCCATGCTGGCCCAGGCCAACCAGGTGCCGCAGAACGTGCTCAGCCTGCTGCGCTGAGCCACGCGTCCACGCCGCCGGCTTCGGCCGGCGGCGCGGGCAACCCCAGGAAGCAGCAAACCCTGCAGGACCGGGCCATGGCCATGGGCTCCGTGCCCATCGCCCGCCCCTGCGGCCGAACCGTTATCAGCGCTGTAAGTTTGACTGAACTCCCCGGGTGGCTTCGTCTCCCCCCGCTTTTTTCAGTAGCCTGAGCCCTCCCCTGCATTGGGGGAGGGTTTTTTACAGACCCCTGGCCGGACCGTACCGCGTCCCGCCCTATATGCCCTGCAATGCGCGTGCCAATCTTCCGCGCCCTGCCTCTGGCACAACTCCTGCATCAACGTGGATCTAAAGACCCGGCGGCCATGGCCGCTAATTTCGTTGACAGACAGGAGAAACAGCGTGGCTGACTTTGGTTACGGCGGCATCGGTTCGGGACTGGATATTTCCGGCATGGTGGCCAGCCTGGTCGCGGCCGACCGCAAGCCTGCGGACAACGCGCTCAACCTGCAGCAGTCCAAGGCCAAGATGCAGCTGTCGGCGGTGGGCACGGTCAAGTCCGCGTTCGACGTGCTCAGCACCTCGCTGAAGGCGCTCAAGGCCTCCACCGCCTTCGACGCGCG
Source organism: uncultured Stenotrophomonas sp. (assembly GCF_963519925.1). Lineage (NCBI taxonomy): Bacteria > Pseudomonadati > Pseudomonadota > Gammaproteobacteria > Lysobacterales > Lysobacteraceae > Stenotrophomonas > uncultured Stenotrophomonas sp. Next base: position 2,676 of record NZ_CAUQPH010000076.1, read on the forward strand.
CCTGTTCAACGTGACCAAGACCGGCACCGACGAGATCCTGACCGCCAGCGGCACCAACGAAGCGGCCACAGGCACCCACGTGGTCAAGGTCGAGCAGCTGGCCGCGGCCAACAAATGGATCGCCGACACCGCGGTGGCCAAGACCAAGACCTTCGGCGCCGGAACCCTGACGCTGGATGTGGGCGTGGGCGACAAGATGAAGTCGCTGGAGATCCAGGTCGAAGCCGACGACACCCTGTCTTCGATCCGCACCAAGATCGACAAGGCCGCGCGTGGCCTGGGCGTGCAGGCGACCCTGATCGCCTCGGGCGATGACCAGTACCTGTCCCTGTCCCAGGAAAAGTCCGGCACCGCCAACGCGATCAAGCTCCGCGCCGGCAGCGGCAACGCCGACCTGACCGCGCTGGCTGCCAGCATGTCCGAGCGGACCGCGGCCGCCGACGCCAAGCTGACCATCGACGGCGTGGCCGTGGTGGCCAGCGAGAACACCGTCACCGACGTGGTGCCGGGGCTGACCCTGAACCTGAAGAAGGTCGGCGAGAGCAGCGTCACCATCAGCAGCGACGTGGCCGCCGCGCGCAAGGTGATGCAGGACTTCGTGACCGCCTACAACGGTGCGCTGTCGGCGATCAACGACGCGACCAAGTACGACGTGGAGAACAAGGAGCCGTCCTCGCTGACCGGCGACGCGCAGATGCGCGGCGCGGCCAGCCAGCTGCGCTCGATGATGAGCGGCGTGCTGAAGGACCTGGCGGCCAACGGCCTCGACCCCAAGACCCTGGGCCTGCAGACCCGCGCCTACCCCAATGCCGACGGCAGCCTGGTGCTGGACAACACCAAGTTCGAAGCCGCGCTGGTCAACCAGTCCGGCGCGGTGCGCCAGGCTTTCACCGGCGACGATGGCGCCGCCACCAAGCTGTTCAACATGGTGGACGGTTACGTCAACACCACGGTCGGCAAGGAAGGCGCCTTCGTCTCCCGCACCAAGAGCATCAACGCCACGCTCACCGACATCGACAAGCGCCGCAAGGCGCTGGATACGCGCATGGCCGGCGTCGAGGAGCGTTACAAGAAGCAGTTCCTGGCACTGGACGCGCTGATGGGCAAGCTCAGCCAGAGCAGTTCGGCGTTGAGCCAGCAGCTGAGCCAGCTGTCGGGTTGAGCCAGGCGCTCAAGTTGGGCGCGCGCGCGGCCGATATCGGTACCAACGACGCATACCGCGAGGCGCCCCGGCCCGCACGAAGGAGACAGGATCCATGTACGGTTCGAACCGTCAATTCACCGAGCAGTACCGCAAGGTCGGCGTGCAGAGCTCGATCATCGATGCCGACCCGCACAAGCTGGTCGCCCTGCTGCTGTCGGGCGCGCTTGAACGCGTGCGCCTGGCCCAGGCCTGCCTCGAAGGCGGCGACCAGGCGCGCAAGGGCAAAGCGATCGGCGAGGTCTGCGCCATCGTCGGCCATCTCAACGGCTCGCTGGACCACGAGGCCGGCGGTGAAATCGCCGGCAACCTGTCGGCCCTGTACGATTACGTCATGCAGCGCCTGACCGAAGCCAACCTGCACAACGACCCCGAGGCGCTGCGCGAATCGCTGGAACTGCTGGGGGAGATCGACGCGGCGTGGAATGCCATTCCGCACGACCAGCGCCAGCCCGCTGCGGTTGCCCTGTGATGGACGCCGGGCTTTCGCTGGCCTGCCTCAACGCCGACCTGGACGCGGTGGAAGCCGCCCTGCGCGTGGACGATTACCTGGCCGCCGGTGAATCGCTGGATGACCTGGACCGCCACCAGCGGGCCTGGCTGGCGCAGCCCGACGCGCTGGCCGACGTGGCCGGCCTGACCGCGCTCGAAGGCCGCCAGCAGCGCATCCTGCGCATGATGGCGGAGCAGCGCGATGACGCGGCGCGCCACCTGCGCCAGGGCGTTGCCGCCGGTCGCGCCGCGCGCGCCTACCTCACCGCCGAATCCCTGTCATGAACGAACCGCGCCCCAGCGACATCCATCACCCGGCCGAAAGCGAGCTGTTCGATGAGACGCTGAGCTGCGAACTCGCGCTGCCGGCCGAATTCCGCCTGGGCAGCGCGGTGATCCGCCCGGGCAGCGCCGAAACCCTGCTGCGCAGCGTCGCCCTGGTCGAAGACGCACGCGCCGACGACAGCCACGACGAGCGCGGCGACAGTGCCCAGCTGCAGCGCGTGGAAGCCAAGCTGGACCTGGCCATGGTGCTGCTGGGCCGATTGGTCCGGCACAGCACGCCCGAACTGGACCTGCGCCCGCTGCGCTGGTCGCGCCGCGGCATCCGCCTGGAGCTCGGTGCACGCACCGGCGCTGCTGCCGGCAGCCTGGGCGTCATCCGCCTGCAGCCCTGCGACTGGCTGCCGGACCATATCGACCTGCCGGTGTCTATTCTGGCCGAAGCGGCCAGCGGCGCCGGCTCCTGTTTCCTCTGGCTGCGCTTCGAACCGATGAGCGACGCGCTGGAAATGGCGCTGGAACGCCATTTGTTCAGGCTGCATCGCCGGCAGGTAGCGGACGCGCGCCGCGCGCGGTAGGCCCCCTCAACGGGCGATCCGGCCGCCACGCCAGGTAGCGCCGGCCGTTGGCCGGCCCAGGCGACCCGCCCAACGCCCGCGCCACGTGGAGCCGGCCTCTGGCCGGCTGCAGGCTATCCGCCAAACGCCGAATCCGACTAACAGTCGGAGCTACCGCGCTTGGCGTTGCCTCGCGCTTGGCTCCCGGCGCCGGGTCCGGTAATGTGAAGAACTTCTTGACCTTCGCAAACCACTCTGCCCGTGCGCGTTCTCATCGTCGACGATCACACCCTGGTCCGCGCCGGCCTCAGTCGCCTGCTCCAGGGCTTTGCCGAGGTCGAGGTCGCCGCCGAAGCCAGCAACGCCGAGCAGGCCCTGCAGATGGCCCTGCTGCACACGCCGGACGTGATCCTGATGGACCTGTCCCTGCCCGGCCGCACCGGGCTGGAAGCGCTCAGCGACATCCTGGTGCGCGCCCCCGGGACCCGGGTGGTGATGATGACCATGCACGACGACGCCGTGCACGTGCGCGATGCCCTGGACCGCGGCGCGGTCGGCTTCGTGGTCAAGGACGCCGCCCCGCAGGAACTGGAGCTCGCCCTGCGCGCCGCCCACGCCGGCCAGGTGTTCCTCAGCCCGCAGATCTCGGCCAAGATGCTGGCGCCGATGCTGGGCCGGGAAAAGCCGGTGGGCGTGGCCGCGCTGTCGCCGCGCCAGCGCGAGATCCTGCGCCAGATCGGCAAGGGCGAAAGCAACAAGGAAATCGCCGCCGACCTCGGCATCAGCGTCAAGACGGTGGAAACCCATCGCGCCCGGATGATGGAATCGCTCGGCTGTCGCCGCGCCAACGACCTGCTGCTGCTGGCGGCCCGGCACCAGCACGAACTGGAGTAGTCCGCGACGGTTCCCCGACACCAGGCTGCCACCACCGGTGCCTCCGTCGGATTTTTGATCCAGTCGAAGCGTCGCCCGCCACGTGATCACGCGGTTTTCGGCGGTCACCCGCGTCAAAGAACCGGAATACGGTAGGGAATCTCCCTACACCCTGTCAGGATCTCGACGACCCCGCTCAGGAACCCCCTGATTTTCCCCACGTGGGATCACAAGCAAGATGTGTTCCATAACGCACCGGGGAGTCGGTGCGACGGGGAATACACACATGAAGCCGACCATGTCGACCCAGCTGGGTCAGCAGCTCCACCTCACGCCGCAACTGCTGCAGTCGATCCGCCTGCTGCAGCTGGATGGCATGCAGCTGGAGCTGGAAATCCGCCGCGCACTGGAAACCAACCCGTTGCTGGAGCTGGAAGAAGCCCCGGCGCCGGAAGCCGCGACCACCCCCAAAACCGGCACTACGGTGGAAGTGGCCGCGTTCGACGAGCTGCCCGAACCGGCCATGTGGGACGTGGCCGGTGCCAGCTGGCACGACGGCGACGACGACCGCCTGCAGCGCATTGCCGCCGACGAATCCAGCGACCCGCAGCTGCGCGCCCTGCAGCGCCTGTCGCTGGAACTGGACGCACGCGAGCTGGCGGTGGCCCGTTTCTGGCTGGAGCACTGCGACGACGCCGGCTACCTGGATGCTCCGCTGGACCAGCTCACCCTGCTCGCCAGCGCCCACTGCGACGTCGACGCCGCCGGCGTGGAAGCGGTGCGCCAGCAGATCCTGCACGGCGACCCGGCCGGCCTGGCCGCGCGTGACCTGCACGAATGCCTGTCGGTGCAGCTGCGCGCCCTGCAGGGCCGCCTGCCGGCCCGGCATCTCGCCCTGCGCGTGCTGGACCAAGGGCTGGAGTCGCTCGCCGCCCACGACTACCCCGCCCTCGCCCGCCAGCTCGACGCCGAGGTGGCCGACATCCACGAAGCGGTGCGGCTGATCCTCTCGCTGCAGCCGCGCCCGGGCGACAGCCTGCTGCCGGACACCGCCGGCGCCGTCATCCCCGACGTGGTCGCCTGGCACGCCGACGGCCAGTGGCGGGTCGCATTGAACCCGGCCACCAGCCGCCGCCTCAGCATCAACCCCACGTATGAAAGCGCCCTGGCCGACGCCGGCGACAGCGCCCAGCCGCTGCGCGACATGCTGCAGGAAGCGCGCTGGCTGACCCGTGGCCTGTCGATGCGCTACGACACCCTGCTGCGTACCACCCGGGTGATCATCGAGCGCCAGGCCGGTTTCCTCAGCCGCGGCGAAGAGGCCATGGCGCCGCTGACCCTCAAGGAAGTGGCCGACGCGATCGGCATGCACGAGTCCACCGTCTCGCGCATCACCACCGGCAAGTACCTGCAGACCCCGCGCGGCACCCTGGAACTGAAGCACTTCTTCGCCGTCCGCCTGGAAGGCGCCAGCGTCTCCGGGCAGGCCGTGAAGGCCATGGTGCGGCGCCTGATCGACGCCGAACCGGCCGGCAAGCCGCTCGCCGATGAGGCGATTGCGGGACTTCTGTCACGCCAGGGGGTGAATATTGCCCGCCGAACCGTTGCAAAATACCGCGAACAACTGGACATCGCGCCGGCCCGTGAACGCCGTCGGCACAGTGCCCGCACCCCGCTACTGGCCCGGGTGGGCTGAGGAAGTACACGACATGAACAAGCTCACCGTATTGCTGGTGGACGACCACGAAGGCTTCATCAACGCCGCCATGCGCCACTTCCGCAAGGTCGACTGGCTGGACGTGGTCGGCAGCGCCGGTAACGGCCTGGAAGCCATCGAGCGCTCCGAAGCGCTGCGCCCGCAGGTGGTGCTGATGGACCTGGCCATGCCGGAAATGGGCGGGCTGCAGGCCACCCGCCTGATCAAGAGCCAGGACGATGCGCCGTACATCGTCATCGCCAGCCATTTCGACGATGCCGAACACCGCGACCATGCGCTGCGTGCCGGGGCCAACAACTTCGTCAGCAAGCTGTCCTACATCCAGGAGGTCATGCCGATTCTGGAAGGCTTGAAGGAGGCCACGCCATGAGCGAATCGCGCATCCTGGTGCTGGACAACGACGCCGTGCGCGCCGAACGCACCGTCAGCCTGCTGGAATTCATGGACTTCAACCCGCGCTGGGTTGCCGACGCGGCCGACTTCGATACCACCCGCCACCGCGCCACTGACTGGATGGCGGTGATCATCGGCGGGCTGGAACCCGGCCCGCGCAGCGAAGCGCTGTTCGCCTGGGCCGGCCAGGGCGCACTGCCGCCGCCGGTGATGCTGATCGATGGCGATGTCGGCAGCTTTGCCCAGCGCCACGGCCTGCATGAAGCCAATGTCTGGCCGCTGGAAGCGCCGCTGCGCCATGCGCAGATGGAAGCGCTGCTGCGTCGTGCCAGCCTGAAGCGGCTGGATGCCGAACACCAGGCCGGTGCCGTGCAGGACCAGGGCCCCACCGGCGACGGCGCGGCGGTAAGCGCGTTGCGCCAGATGATCGAGCAGGTGGCTGCCTTCGACACCACCGTGCTGGTGCTGGGCGAATCGGGCACCGGCAAGGAAGTGGTGTCGCGCTCGATCCACCAACGCTCGCCGCGCCGCGATGGCCCGTTCGTGGCCATCAACTGCGGCGCCATTCCGGCCGACCTGCTGGAAAGCGAACTGTTCGGTCACGAAAAAGGCGCCTTCACCGGCGCACTCAGCGCGCGCAAGGGCCGTTTCGAAATGGCCGAGGGCGGCACCCTGCTGCTGGACGAAATCGGCGACATGAGCCTGCCGATGCAGGTCAAGCTGCTGCGCGTGCTGCAGGAGCGCAGCTTCGAGCGCGTCGGCGGCAACCAGACCATCCGCTGCAACGTGCGGGTGATCGCCGCGACCCACCGCGACCTGGAATCGCGCATCGCCGACGGCAAGTTCCGCGAAGACCTGTTCTACCGCCTCAACGTGTTCCCGATCGAAGTGCCGGCGCTGCGCGAGCGCAGCGAAGACCTGCCCGCACTGGTCACCACCATCGCCGGGCAGCTGGCCCGCACCGGCCGCGGTGAAGTGCGTTTCAGCCCCGAAGCGCTGCAGGCCCTGGCCGCCTACGAATGGCCGGGCAACGTGCGCGAGCTGACCAACCTGGTCGAGCGCCTGGCCGTGCTGCATCCGGGTGCCAGCGTCCGCGTGCAGGACCTGCCGGCCCGTTACCGCGGTGACTTCGCCGTGGCCGCACCGGTGGCCGCACCCGCACCGGCCGCCAGCGGCGACGAGCGCCTGGACCTGCGCAGCTTCTCCTTCCACGCCCCGGCGACAGGCACGGCGGCAGCCAACGGTGCGGCCCCGGCCGACAAGGCCCCGGCCCTGCCCGACGCCGGCCTGGACCTGCGCAACCACATGGCCAACATCGAGCTGACCCTGATCAACGAGGCACTCGAGCGCACCCAGGGCGTGGTCGCCCACGCCGCCCAGCTGCTCGGCCTGCGCCGCACCACCCTGGTGGAGAAACTGCGCAAGTACGGGATCGAGCGCGACCAGGCCGAACTCGCGGGCTGATCGAAACGTAGAGCCACGCCCTGCGTGGCTGGGCGGAACCCCCAAGGTCTGGTCACATCCGGGCCTCTATGCATCTGCGCGGTTGCCGACCAACGGTCGGCGCCACGCATTGCCTTCACCTCTTCGTGACGGCACCGGGCATAGCGTCGCCAGCAGCCGTATGCGGGGGAGACGCGTACGGGGAATCGGGGGATTCATGCAGATCGCCTGACCGGCATTGCCCCGGCGGGCGCGCTGCCACCCGAGGATCTCTGCCATGGATCGTTCCTGGTATCGCATTGCACTGCGTGGTGTTTCGCGCGCGACCTCCACCCGCTCTCTCCTCGTCACCGCCGCTGCGTTGGGCGTATTCCTGTCAGCAGCTTCTCCAGTACTTGCCCAGTCGGTCTGCAACCAGACCGGCGGCACCGCGCCGACCGCGACCGGCGGCAGCGCCTTCGCCTGCGGTGACGGCGCGACGGCGAGCGGAGGGCTCGGCACGGCCTTCGGCACCGACAGCAGTGCCGCCGGCGGCAACGCGGTTGCGGTCGGCGGCCTCTCCAATGCCTCTGGCGAATTCACCACCGCATTGGGCCGAAGCGCCACCAGCAGCGGTGACGCCACCACTGCCGTCGGGTTCAACAGCGCGGCCACGGGAAACAATTCGGTCGCGGTGGGCGCCAACTCTGTCGCCGACCAGGACGACACCGTATCGATGGGCGCGGCTGGCGCAGAGCGGCGCATCACCAATGTCAGCGCCGGCACTGCGGGCACCGACGGGGTGAACGTCAGCCAGCTCAACGACACCGCAGCCACCACGCTCAACGCCGCCAACACCTACACTGACGAGCAGGCCGACGCCACGCTGATCGAAGCTAATACCTACGCCGACCAGGTAGCCGGCGATACCTTGACGGCGGCCAACACCTACACCGACCAGCAGGTCGACCAGATCGGCGGGATGGCCAGCGGTGCAGCAGCCGCGCTGGAACAGTTCCGCGCAGTGGCCACTGACCGCTTCGCGGGCATCGACTCCCGCCTGAACGCCATGGATGAGAGCCTTCGTGCCATGGACAAGCGCATCAGCCGACAAGCGGCCATGACCGCCGCACTGGTCCAGAGCTCGGGCATGCCTGATGTCGGCGAGAACTACCTTGGGGCAGGCGCGGGTTGGTCCGAGGGCGAGAACGCGTTTGCCGCCTCCTTCCGCCGTCGCTTCACGAAGCACTTCACCGCATCCGTAGGCGGCGCCAGGAGTGGCGATGAAACGTCAGTCGGCGTGGGCGCCGGCTTCAGTTGGTAACCGCGCCCCGCAACTCCCCAGACGCCCGGCCAGCCCGGGCGTCTTTGTCTCCGGTAGCGCCGGCCGTTGGCCGGCCCACGCCATGCCCGGCGGTGCGCAGAACGATGCGACCCGCGCCACCGGCCAGGTGACGGTTTCCCGACGCCGGGGTTCCGGCGGCAGCCCGGCGGCGCACCGACGCAGCGGCTTTCCGTCACGCCCGGTGTGTAATCGATTGCGCAGCGGGTCAATGCGGCCCGCCATCACCACATCGCTGAACCACTCAGCCGTTTCGGCACGGGGCTTGCAACGTCATCACTCGAGATCCCCCAATCAGCCGGAACGTTCCAGATGTCACACTCCGTCACCTCGATCCTTTCCCAGATCCGCAGCTACCAGACCCAGGTCGGGCAGCCGGTCAGCCCGCTCGCCGAGAGCCCGCAGACCAACGCGCTGAAGGGCCTGGTCGCCCCGCAGGACGTGCAGGGCCCGAGCTTCACCGACACCCTGCGCGGCGCGATTGCCGGTGTCAACGAAGCGCAGCAGAAATCCGGCGCCCTCGCCCGCGCGTTCGAACTGGGCGAACCCGGCGCCGACCTGGCCAAGGTGATGGTCGCCTCCCAGCAGTCCCAGATCGCCTTCCGCGCCACCGTGGAAGTCCGCAACCGTCTCGTCCAGGCTTACCAGGACGTGATGAACATGCCGCTGTAAGGATAGAACCGCATGGCCCTGTCGCTCACCAAGGAATCCCTGAACGCCGAAAAGGCGGGCCAGTGGTTCGACCGGCTGCAAAGCCTGCAGATCACCCGTCGGCTCGGCCTGATGGCGATGATCGCCGTGGCCGTTGCGGCAGGCCTGTTCGTGTTCTTCTGGTCGCAGAAGCCGGGCATGGTGCCGCTGTACACCGGGCTGGACCAGAAGGCCACCGCCGAAGCCACCGACCTGCTGCGCGCCGCCCAGATTCCGTTTGAACTGGACCCCGCCACCGGCGGCATCACCGTGCCGGAGAAGAACCTGCACGACGCGCGCCTGAAGCTGGCCGGGTCCGGCCTGACCGACAGCGGCCGGCTCGGCTTCGAGCTGATGGAACGCGATCCCGGCTTCGGCGTCAGCCAGTTCATGGAGAACGCGCGCTACCAGCATTCGCTGGAAACCGAGCTGTCGCGCACCATCAACACCCTGCGCCCGGTGCGCGATTCGCGCGTGCACCTGGCCATTCCCAAGCCCAGCGCCTTCACCCGCCAGCGCGACGTGGCCAGCGCCTCGGTGGTGCTGGAACTGCGTGGCGGCCAGCAGCTCGAACGCGGCCAGATCGACGCCATCGTGCACATGGTCGCGGCCAGCATCCCCGACCTGGCCCCGGAGCGGGTCACCGTGGTCGACCAGAGCGGGCGCATGCTCAGTGTGTCGGACCCGAACAGCGACGCGGCGATGAATGCCGCCCAGTTCGAACAGGTGCGCCGCCAGGAAACCTCGTTCAACCAGCGCATCCGCGAACTGCTCGAGCCGATGACCGGCCCCGGCCGGGTCAACCCGGAAGTGAGCGTGGACATGGACTTCTCGGTGATCGAAGAAGCCCGCGAGCTGTACAACGGCGAGCCGCAGAAGATCCGCAGCGAGCAGACCAGCGAAAACAGCACCAGCACCCAGGGTCCGCAGGGCGTGCCGGGCGCGGCCAGCAACACCCCGCCGGGCGCTGCCGCCGCTGCCCCCGCCGTGGCCGCAGCCCCGACCGAGACCTCGCGCAACGCCACCCGCAACTATGAGCTGGACCGCACCCTGCAGCACACCCGCCAGCCGGCCGGCCGCATCAAGCGGGTGTCGGTGGCGGTGCTGCTGGACAACGTGCCGCGCCCCGGCGCCAACGGCAAGACCACCGAACAGCCGCTGTCGGCGGCCGAACTGACCCGCGTCGAAGCGCTGGTCAAGCAGGCGGTGGGCTTCGATGCCGAACGTGGCGACACCGTGTCGGTGATGAATGCCCCGTTCGTGCGCGAAGTGACCCCGGTCGAAGGCCCGAAGTGGTGGGAACTGCCGCAGGTCCAGGACGGGCTGCGCCTGCTGCTCGGCGCGATCGTGGTGCTGGCACTGGTGTTCGGCGTGCTGCGCCCGGCGCTGCGCTCGATCACCGGCACCCCGAAGAAGGCGCTGGGCAACGACAGCCTGGAGCCGCACAGCGCTGACGTGCAGCTGGTGGACGACGGCGAAGGCCTGCCCGCACTGGGCAGCGACCGCGTGCACCTTTCAGGGCAGGAGCCACTGGCCCTGCCGGTGGACTCCTACGAGGAACGACTGCGCATGGCGCGTGAAGCCGTAAAGACCGACTCCAAGCGCGTGGCCCAGGTGGTCAAGGGCTGGGTGGCCAATGATTGATCCTGCCGCCCCCCCTGCCCCGCTGAGCGGCGTGCAGCGTGCCGCCGTGCTGCTGCTGTCGCTCGGCGAACTGGAAGCCGCCGACGTGCTGCGCCACATGGAACCCAAGGAGGTGCAGAAGATCGGCATCGCCATGGCCACCATGAGCGACATCACCCGCGAGCAGGTCGAGCGGGTGATGGACCAGTTCAACACCGAGCTGGGCTCCAAGACCTCGCTGGGCGTCGGCTCGGACGACTACATCCGCAACATGCTGGTGCAGGCGCTGGGCAGCGAGAAGGCCGGCAACCTGATCGACCGCATCCTGCTCGGCCGCAACACCACCGGCCTGGACGCGCTGAAGTGGATGGACCCGCGCGCCGTTGCCGACCTGGTCCGCAACGAACACCCGCAGATCATCGCGATCGTGATGGCCCACCTGGAAACCGACCAGGCCGCCGACGCGCTCAAGCTGCTGCCCGAACGCACCCGCGTCGACGTGCTGCTGCGCATCGCCACCCTGGACGGCATTCCGCCGAACGCCCTGAACGAACTGAACGAAATCATGGAACGCCAGTTCGCCGGCAACCAGAACCTGAAGTCGTCCAACATCGGCGGCGTGCAGTGCGCGGCCAACATCCTGAACTTCATGGACAGCGGCCAGGACCAGGCGATCCTCGGCGAGATCTCGCGCATCGACGCCCCGCTCAGCGCGCGCATCCAGGAAAAGATGTTCGTGTTCGACGACCTGATCGACCTGGAAGACCGTGAACTGCAGCTGGTGCTGCGCGAAGTCAGCGGCGAGCGCCTCGGCCTGGCCCTGCGTGGCGCCGACATCAAGGTGCGCGACAAGATCACCCGCAACATGTCCCAGCGCGCGGCCGAGATCCTGCTCGAAGACATGGAAGCACGCGGCCCGGTGCGCCTGTCCGACGTGGAAGCGGCGCAGCGCGAGATCCTGGCCATCGTCAAGCGCATGGCCGATGAAGGCACCGTCACCCTGGGCGGCAACGCGGAGGCGATGCTGTGAACGCCGCCGCCGTTCGCTGGCTTGCCCCCGACCTGCTGGCCGACCCGGCCGCAGTGGAGGATGAACACCTCGACGCATTCGACGATGTGCCCGAACACGACCCGGAACCGCTGCTGCAGCTGCCCACCCTGGAGGAAATCCAGGCGATCCAGGACGCCGCGCAGAAGGATGGGTTCGACCAGGGCCATGCCGACGGCCACGCCCAGGGCCAGGCCGAAGTGCGCCGCCTGGTCGCCCAGATCGAAGGCATCCTCGACAATTTCAGCCGGCCGCTGGTGCGGCTGGAAAACGAAGTGGTGGCCGCGCTGGGCGAACTGGCGGTGCGCATCGCCGGCACCCTGGTCGGCCGCGCCTACCAGGCCGACCCGGCCCTGCTCGCGCAGCTGGTCGGCGAAGCGGTCGATGCAGTGGGCGGCGCCAACCGCGAAGTGGAAGTGCGCCTGCACCCCGACGACATCGCCGCGCTCGCCCCGCTGCTGCAGCTGTCCCCGACCCAGCGCCTCAGCCCCGACCTGAGCCTGAGCCGCGGCGACCTGCGCGTGCACGCCGAAGCCGTGCGTATCGACGGCACCCTGGAAGCGCGCCTGCGTGGCGCGCTGGACGCGGTGCTGCGCAAATCCGGAGCCAGCGCATGAATCCCGAACCCCTGCCCTCGCCTGCCGCCGACTGGTCGGCCGCACGCAACCTGCGGCTCGCCGCGCGCCTGGACGGCATCCAGCCCGACGGCGCACATGGCCGTGGCCTGATCCGCGAAGGCGTGCTGCGCCGCGCGGTCGGCCTGACCCTGGAAGCGGTCGGCTGCGAATCACCGATGGGCGCCAGCTGCCGGGTCGAAGTCGCCGACGGCGGCTGGGTCGACGCCGAAGTGGTCGGCTTCGCCGGCGAACGCACCTACCTCATGCCGAGCGCCGAGCTGCACGGCCTGCTGCCCAACGCCCGCGTGGTGCCGTCGCTGGGTCGCGGCGGCGTCGAAGTCGGCGAGGGCCTGCTCGGCCGCGTCATCGACAGCGACGGCGTGCCGCTGGACGGCAAGGGCCCGATCCGCGCCGAAGGCACCGTCGGCATGGCCGGCGTGGCGATCAACCCGCTGGCCCGCGAACCGATCACCCAGCCGCTGGATGTCGGCGTGCGCGCCATCAACGCCCTGCTGCCGATCGGTCGCGGCCAGCGCGTGGGCCTGTTCGCCGGCTCCGGCGTCGGCAAGTCCACCCTGCTCGGCATGATGACCCGCTACACTGCCGCCGACGTGATCGTGGTCGGCCTGATCGGCGAACGCGGCCGCGAAGTGCGCGACTTCGTCGAAAGCACCCTGGGCGAAGAAGGCCTGCGCCGCGCCGTGGTCGTGGCCAGCCCGGCCGACCGTCCGCCGCTGGCCCGCCTGCACGGCGCCTACCGCGCCACCGCCATCGCCGAGTGGTTCCGCGACCAGGGCCTGAACGTCCTGCTGCTGATGGATTCGCTGACCCGCTTCGCCCAGGCCCAGCGCGAAATCGGCCTGTCGGTGGGCGAGCCGCCGACCACCCGCGGCTACCCGCCGTCGGTGTTCGCCAAACTGCCGGCCCTGGTCGAACGCGCCGGCAACGGCGCCAAGGGCCGCGGTTCCATCACCGCCTTCTACACCGTGCTGACCGAAGGCGACGACCCGCAGGATCCCATCGCCGACGCCGCCCGCGCCATCCTCGACGGCCACATCCTGCTCTCGCGCCGGGTCGCCGACAGCGGCCTGTACCCGGCCATCGACGTCGAATCCTCGGTCAGCCGCGTGGTCACCGAAATCGCCGACGAACCCTGGCGCCTGCGCATCCGCAAGCTCAAGCGCCTGGTCTCGGCCTACTCCAGCAACCGCGACCTGATCGCCATCGGCGCCTACCAGCGCGGCAACGATCCGGCCACCGACGAAGCACTGGAACGCTGGTCGGACATCGTCGACTTCCTCGGCCAGGACGTCGGCAAGGCGGCCGACCTGCCGCACAGCCAGGCCGCGCTCAAGCGCCTGGTGGAACCTGAGGGCTAAGCCATGCAATCCAAGCGCATCGATCCCCTGCTCAAGCGGGCCCAGGACCACGAAGACGAAGTCGCCCGCGACCTCGCCGAGCGCCAGCGCGTGCTCGACACCCACCTGTCGCGCCTGGACGAACTGCGCCGCTACGCCGAGGAGTACGCCAGCGCGCAGATGGCCGCCACCAGCCCGGCCCAGCTGCTCAACCGCCGCGCCTTCCTCGACCGCCTCGACACCGCCGTCGCCCAGCAGCGCCAGACCGTGGACAACAACCGAGAGAAAGTCGAAGCCGAACGCGCCCGACTGATCCTCGCCAGCCGCGACAAGGCCGTGCTCGAACAGCTCGCGGCCAGCTATCGCGCCCAGGAAAAAGTCCTGGTCGACCGCCGCGACCAGCGCGAGATGGACGACATCGGCGCCCGTCGCAGCCGCCTGGCGCGCGTCGCCGACACCGACACCGGAGACGCCCCGTGATGCCCCCCAGCCTGCCCGGCAGCAGCCTCGGCACCGCTGCCAGCAGCAGCGCCAGCCCCGCCACCCCCGGCCCACGCAGCAACGCCACTGGCGCCCGCAGCGACCGTCGGGACTTTGACGCCCTGCTCAAGGCCGACGGTGCCAGCAAGGACGCGCCCGCCAAAGGTGCCGCCGACAAGCACACTCCCGACAACGCCAGCAGCAGCCCAGGCG
>NZ_CAUQPH010000077.1:0-16940 GCF_963519925.1 uncultured Stenotrophomonas sp.
GCTCCGGCCAAGGCCGCTGCCGCGGCTGCCCCCGCCCCTGCCACCCAGAGCGCGCCTGCCGCTGCTCCGGCTGCCGGCGGCGGTACTGTCGAAGCCACCGTGCCGGACATTGGCGACTACACCGACATCCCGGTGATCGAAGTGCTGGTCGCCGTGGGCGACACGGTCAAGAAGGACCAGGGCCTGGTCACGCTCGAATCGGACAAGGCCACCATGGAAGTGCCGTCGTCGGTCGCCGGCGTGGTCAAGGAAATCAAGGTCAAGGTCGGCGACACCCTGTCGCAGGGCAAGGTGGTCGCCATCATCGAAGCCGAGGGTGCTGCCGCCCCGGCGCCGACCCAGGCCGCCGCTGCCGCCGCCCCGGCCGCTGCCGAGACCGGCACCAAGGTGGAACCGGTCGCCGTGCCGGCCGAGCCGGACAAGCTGGCGGCGCGCGAGATGGCCAGCGCCCCCTCGGCAGGTGCCCCGAGCAGCCCGCCGGTGCAGTTCAACGCCGACAGCGTGCTGCCTTCCAAGGTGCCCTATGCCACTCCGGCAGTGCGCGTGTTCGCCCGCGAGCTGGGCGTGGACCTCAACCAGCTGACCGGCACCGAGAAGGGGGGCCGCATCACCAAGTCCGACGTTCAGAAGTTCGTCAAGTCGGCGCTGACCGGCGGTGGCACTGCCGCTGCCGGTGGCCCGGTCGCCGCTGGTGGTGGGCTCAACCTGCTGCCCTGGCCGAAGGTCGACTTCAGCAAGTTCGGTGAGGTCGAGACCCAGCCGCTGTCGCGCATCAAGAAGATCTCGGGCGCCAACCTGGCACGCAACTGGGCGATGATTCCGCACGTCACCCAGTTCGAGCAGGCCGACATCACCGACCTGGAAGGCCTGCGCGTGGCGCTGAACAAGGAGAACGAGAAGGCCGGCATCAAGCTGACCATGCTCGCCTTCCTGATCAAGGCCAGCGCCGCCGCGCTCAAGCAGTTCCCGGAGTTCAACGCATCGCTGGATGCGGCCGGTGAGAACCTGACCCTGAAAAAGTACTTCAACATCGGCTTCGCCGCCGACACCCCGAACGGCCTGGTCGTGCCGGTGATCCGCGACGTGGACAAGAAGGGCGTGGTGCAGATCGCGCAGGAAACCGGCGAGCTGGCCAAGAAGGCGCGCGACGGCAAGCTGGGCCCGGCCGACATGAGCGGTGGCTGCTTCTCGATCAGCTCGCTGGGCGGCATCGGCGGCACCGCGTTCACCCCGATCGTCAATGCACCGGAAGTGGCCATCCTGGGCGTGTCCAAGTCCTCGATCCAGCCGGTCTGGAACGGCAAGGAATTCGCTCCGAAGCTGATGCTGCCGCTGTCGCTGAGCTACGACCACCGGGTCATCGACGGTGCGCTGGCCGCACGCTTCACCACCTACCTGTCGCAGGTGCTGGCCGACATGCGGCGCGTGCTGCTGTGAGGCAGGCCCGCGCGGTAGTGCCGGGCTCTGCCCGGCAGCGTTTCGTGCAGCAGGGCAGGGCCCGGCTCTACGCTGCCGTGCTGGTCGCCGCTGCGCCGGCCGCCTCGGCCGCGTGCACCACCGATCTTGGCCACGGCTGGCCGCCGGCGGTGGGCAACTACGGCCAGGCCGTGGAAACCCTCTTCCATGGCAAGGCGCAGCCCCGCCTGGCAATGACCCTGCTGCCCAAGGGCGGGGTGGAAACCGCGGTGGCGCTGCTGCCCGGCACCCGCGACGGCGAATGGACCCTGCGCTACAGCCAGGCCGACAAGCGCGTGTACAACTGGAACAACAGTGCGCGCGGCAGTGGCGTTGAACTGCGCGTGGACCAGGAACCGGACCAGTACCAGGTGGCCATCCCGGCCGCGCTCGCCCAGCGCCTGGTGCGCAGCTGGCGAACCGCGCTCGATTCGGGCGTGCCTGCCGACCGCAAGGCCCCGATCACCGAGGGTGAAGTGCTGTCGTTCCAGGTGGATGGCGAACGCTACAGCGGTCCGCGCTGGGAGTGCGGTGCCGGCAGGCTGATGATGAAACAGGTGGCGCTGCTGATCGAAGCCAGCGACACCAAGGAAAAGAAGCTCGACCGTCGCTGGCAGGATCTGGACGAGTCGCTCGACGAACTGCAGGAACTGCTCGGCGGCAAGGCCGGCTGAGCACCAGGAGAACACGAATGGCCGCTATTGAAATCAAGGTTCCCGACATCGGCGATTACACCGATGTCCCGGTGATCGAAGTGCTGGTCGCCGTGGGTGACACGGTGAAGAAGGACCAGGGCCTGGTCACGCTGGAGTCGGACAAAGCCACGCTGGAAGTGCCGTCCTCGGCGGCGGGCGTGGTCAAGGAAATCAAGGTCAAGCTCGGCGACACGCTGTCCGAAGGCGCGGTGGTGGTGGTACTGGAGGCCGAAGGCGCCGCCGCTGCACCTGCGGCCCCGGCCGCTGCCCCGGCCAAGGCTGCCGCACCGGCCAGCAAGCCGCCGGTGACCCCGTCGCATCGCGCCCCGGCCGAACCGACCGCGCCGCAGCCGGCGCTGTCCAGCGGCAAGCCGGCCGACATCGAATGCCAGATGGTGGTCCTTGGCGCGGGCCCGGGCGGCTACACCGCCGCGTTCCGCTCGGCCGACCTGGGCGTGGACACCGTGCTGATCGAGCGCTACGCCAGCCTCGGCGGTGTGTGCCTCAACGTGGGCTGCATTCCGTCCAAGGCACTGCTGCATGCGGCAGCGGTGATCGACGAAGTGGCCCATGCGGGCGATTTCGGCGTGGAGTTCAGCGCGCCGAAGATCACCCTGGACAAGCTGCGCGGCTACAAGGAAAAGGTGGTCACCCAGCTGACCAAGGGCCTGTCGGGCATGGCCAAGCAGCGCAAGGTGCGCACCGTGCAGGGCGTGGCGACCTTCGTTTCGGCCAATGAGCTGGAGATCGTCGGCGACGACGGCAAGACCCAGCTGCTGCGCTTCCAGCAGTGCATCATCGCTGCCGGTTCGCAGGCGGTGAAGCTGCCGAATTTCCCGTGGGACGACCCGCGCGTGATGGATTCCACCGACGCGCTGGAGCTGGCCGACATTCCCGGCTCGCTGCTGGTCGTGGGTGGCGGCATCATCGGCCTGGAAATGGCGACCGTGTACGCGGCGCTGGGTAGCAAGGTGACCGTGGTGGAGTTCATGGACCAGCTGATGCCGGGTGCCGACAAGGACCTGGTCAAGCCGCTGGCCGACCGCCTGAAGAAGCAGGGCGTCGAGGTCCACCTCAAGACCAAGGCTTCCGGCGTGAGCGCGGACAAGAAGGGCATCACCGTGACCTTCGAAGCCGCTGCCGAAGGCGAGAAGCCGGGCCTGGAGCAGGGCACCTTCGACCGTGTTCTGGTGGCCGTCGGCCGCTCGCCGAACGGGAAGAAGATCGGCGCGGAGAAGGCCGGCGTCGGCGTCACCGAGCGTGGCTTCATTCCGGTGGACCGCCAGATGCGCACCAACGTGCCGCACATCTTCGCCATCGGCGATATCGTCGGCAACCCGATGCTGGCCCACAAGGCCACGCACGAAGGCAAGCTGGCCGCTGAAGTGGCCTCGGGCGAGAAGAAGGAGTGGGTGGCGCGGGTGATTCCCTCGGTGGCCTACACCAACCCGGAAATCGCCTGGGTCGGCGTGACCGAGACCGAAGCCAAGGCGCAGGGCCTGAAGGTGGGCGTAGCCAAGTTCCCGTGGGCCGCCAGCGGCCGCGCGATCGGCATTGGCCGCACCGAAGGCTTCACCAAGCTGATCTTCGACGAGGACACCCACCGCATCATCGGCGGCGCGATCGTCGGCGTGCACGCGGGCGACCTGCTGGCGGAGATCGGCCTGGCCATTGAAATGGGTGCCGAAGCCGAAGACATCGGCCACACCATCCACGCCCACCCGACCCTGAGCGAGTCGGTGGCGATGGCCGCGGAGATCTACGACGGCACCATCACCGACCTCTACATCCCGAAGAAAAAATGACGGGTAGAGCGGACTGTTAGTCCGCTGCATGCCTGGTCCGCTGCATGCCACCCAACAAAAAACCCGGCTTTCGCCGGGTTTTTCGTGCGGTAACACACCAGCCAACGGCTGGATCAGAACGAAACGCTGATGCCGGCCACCGGACCCTTGAACTCCTGCTTCAGGCCGATGGTGCCATCGCTGCCGCTCTGGTCGACGTCGAGACGGAACCAGTCGTAGCCGGCAAACAGGCCGAAGTTGTCGGTGAACTTGTAATCCACGATGACGTTGGCGCGGGTCAGGTCGCCGTCGTAGTCGTCGAAGTTGCCCCAGTCGGTATTGAGGTACTGGCCCTGCGCGGTGATCATCCACTTCTCCGACGGGGTGATGGTGAAGCGTGCGCCCACCACCGGTGCGACGCCGTCAGCCTTCTCGTCGAGGAACTCACCCTGGTACAGCGTGCCCAGGTCCGCGTAGGCCGTGGTGCTGACCTTGGCGTACTCGGCACCCAGCTGCAGGCCGAGGTCGAACTTCTCGGTGTCCACCACCGAATAGTCGTACACCAGGCTGGCCACCTGGTACTTCAGCTCGCCCTTGACGAAGCTGCCGGCCGGCACGGTTTCGCCGCCGAAGCTGATGCCCTCGTTGAGGGTCTCGCGGCGGTCCTTGTCGTACTTGAAGTAGTTGAAGATCAGGCGCTGGCGGTCGCTGATGCGGAACAGGCCGTCGACGCGCGGCTCCCATTCCTTGCCGCCCAGGCCGAAGTCCTCGGAGAAGCCCACATCCTGGCCGAGCACCGTGGTGTTGCCCCGGATCGTGTTGTCCGAGTCGATGTTCATCGCACCCACGCGCAGGGCGAAGCGGTCATCGCCTTCGGCCGCGCTCGCGGACGTGGCGTGGGTGAGGGCGGCCATGGCCAGCGGCAAGGCGAGCAGGGGAAGCAGGCGCATCGTTCTATCCTTGGAGGGATTCAGTGAAGTGGAATCACTCTGCCCAGCGCCGCGTCCACCATTCGTGAACGTATGGTGGAGATTGTGTGTACCGTTCATGCACCGCGGGTGACCGTCGGCGTCCAGGCATGGCCGCTGGTTGGAACGGGCGACGTTGTAGCGGATGCGGCCTGCCCGGAAAAAAGGCGGCCCCGGAGAGAGCTCGGGGCCGCCCGGCATGGGCCTGCTCAGGGGCGTCGACGAGGATCGAATCGGCAGGCCCATCTCTGGGACCGGCATCCGCGACCAAAGTTCAATATGGTGCGACGCGACATGAATTGGGAGGGGCGTTGGCGGCATCGACCCCCTTCCACCGGTAAAATCTGTGGCGATGCAGCAACTTGCGGCGACCGGGATGAACAGGCGCAGGTTGTCTCGCAAATTGTCCCGTTGCTATAATTTGGCGGCTCGACGGGGCATGGGCAGTTGCAGCCCCGGTCACTCCTCCCACAACCATGCAGGACATACGTGTGCTGAACTCCGTTGACGCGGGTCGGCGACTGATGCTGCGCGCAGCGGTCTACCCGCTGGCTGCAGTGGCTGTCCTGGCCTTGGCCTTCCTGCTGCTGGCAGGTCCGAAGTACGCCCTCGGGGCGCTCGCATCGGGCGTTGCGGTTTCGGCGGGTGGCTGGGTCGCGGCGCGGATGGCGCTGGGGGGTGGGGTCCAGGCAGCAGGCTCGGCCATGTCGCGGCTGATCCTGGCGGTGGTGGCAAAGTGGGCGCTCGTATTCGGTGTCCTGGCGGTGGGTTTCGTGGTCTTCAAGCTGCCTGCACTGGCGCTGCTGGCCGGAATCGCCGTCGGACTGATGTTCCAGGTCCTGGCTCTGGCCAGGCGCTGATCCAATTTATTTAACTCAAGGTTCCGGACACATGGCAGGCGAGGCGCTTACACCCACCTCCTACATCCAACATCACCTGCACAACCTGACGTTCCATATGCAGGAAGGTGGTTTCTGGGCAATTCACGTCGACACCATTGTGACTTCGGTCCTGATGGGTTTGTTGATGGTGTTTGGCTTCTGGATGGCGACCCGCAAGGCCACCGCCGGCGTGCCGGGCAAGTGGCAGGCGTTCGTGGAGATCTGCCTGGAATTCGTCGACCGCCAGGCCAAGGACACCTACCACGGCACCAGCAAGCTGGTGACCCCGATCGCGATCACGATCTTCTTCTGGATCCTCCTGATGAACCTCATCAAGATGATCCCGGCCGACTTCATCGCCATGCCGCTGGAAGCGCTGGGCGTGCCGTACTGGAAGCCGGTCCCCACCGCCGACGTCAATGCCACCCTGGGCATGTCGATCAGCGTGTTCTTCCTGATGCTGTTCTTCGCGCTGCGTTCCAAGGGCCTGGGTGGCTTCACCAAGGAATTCCTGACCGCGCCGTTCGGCAAGTGGATGATGCCGTTCAACCTGATCCTCAACATCGTCGAGTGGCTGAGCAAGCCGATCTCGCTGGCGATGCGACTGTTCGGCAACATGTTCGGCGGCGAAATCGTGTTCCTGCTGATCTGGGTGCTGGGCAGTGCCGGCATCATGGGCGCCATCGCGGGCGGTGCCTTCGGCCTTGGCTGGATGCTGTTCCACCTGCTGGTGATTCCGCTGCAGGCATTCATTTTCATGATGCTGTCGATCGTGTACCTGAGCCTGTCGGAAGACGCTCACTGAGTTTCCGCTTCACCCTTCATCCGTTTCATTACCCTTAGCAACTTAAGTTTCCGGAGATAACCCATGTACTTTGCCGTCCTGACCAACCTCGCCCAAGTCCAGAGCTCCACCGTCCTCGCCGTCGGCATCATGATCGGCCTGGCCGCGCTGGGTGCCGGTCTCGGTCTGGCCATCATGGCCGGTAAGTTCCTGGAATCGGCTGCCCGCCAGCCGGAACTGATCCCGGTGCTGCAGGTCCGCATGTTCATCACCGCCGGCCTGATCGACGCCGCGTTCATCATCTCGGTCGCCGTCGGCCTGCTGCTGGCCTTCGCCAACCCGACCATCGCTGAATTCGTTGCGCGTCTGCCGGCTGCTGGCTGATCCAGCGAAAGCGAAACGATCAGGCGCCTTGAGCGCCTGATCGCGGATGAAGGAACGGATGCGCCGCTCCTGCGGCGCCTCCACCCCATCACCCCAGATTGAGCGAACCCCATGGAAATCGGTTTTACCCTCGTTGCCCAGGCACTGGCGTTCGCCGGTCTGATCTGGATCATCGCGACCAAGATCTGGCCGCCGCTGATGAACGCCATCGAAGAGCGCCAGCAGAAGATCGCTGAAGGCCTCGCTGCTGCCGACCGCAGCCAGAAGGATCTGGCCCAGGCGCAGGAAAAGGTCAACGAAGCACTGAAGGATGCGCGCACCAAGGCCAACGAGATCATCGACCAGGCCCATGCCCGCGCCAACCAGATCGTTGACGCCGCCAAGAATGAAGCCATCGTCGAAGCGAACCGCCAGAAAGAACTGGCCCACGCCGAGATCGAGGCTGCCGCCAACCGTGCCCGCGAAGATCTGCGCAAGCAGGTGTCCGTGCTGGCCGTGACCGGTGCCGAAAAGCTGCTCAAGCGCGAAATCGACGCCAACGCCCACAAGGCGCTGCTCGACGAGCTGGCTTCGGAGATCTGATCGATGAGCCAGGCCCTCACGCTTGCACGCCCGTATGCCCGCGCCGCGTTCGCGACCGCGCGCGACGAAGGCACGTTCGCGCCGTGGTCGGACGCGCTTGCGTTTTCCGCCCACGTAGCCGCCGATCCTCGCGTGTCGGCCCTGCTGTCGAACCCGGAGCTGGGCCGCGACGATGCCGTCGCGCTGCTGGCCCCGGAAACGGCGGGCGAGTCGTTCGGTCGCTTCCTGGCCATCCTGGCCGAAGCGCACCGGCTGCCGCTGCTGCCGGAAATCGCAGGCATGTACGACCAGCTCCGCGCTGAAGCCGAACACGTGGTCAAGGCCACGGTGACCTCGGCCGCCGAGCTGTCCTCCACTGAGCTGGACGCCATCAAGGCCGCGCTGCGCAAGCGCTTCGGCCAAGACGTGGAGATCACCACCGCGATCGACGCTTCGCTGATCGGCGGTGCGGTGATCGACGCTGGCGACGTGGTGATCGATGGCTCGCTCAAGGGCAAGCTGTCGCGCCTGCAGACCGCGCTCGCTAACTGAATTCATTTAACGTCCGGCCTGACCGCCGGCACTAGGACTTGACGATGGCAACCACGCTCAACCCCTCCGAAATCAGCGAACTGATCAAGAACCGCATCGAGAAGGTCAAGCTGGCCGCGGAATCGCGCAACGAAGGCACCGTGACCAGCGTGTCCGACGGCATCGTGCGCATCTTCGGCCTGGCCGACGTGATGCAGGGCGAAATGATCGAACTGCCGAACAACACCTTCGCCCTGGCCCTGAACCTGGAGCGCGATTCGGTCGGCGCCGTGGTCCTGGGTGGCTATGAGCACCTGCGCGAAGGCGACGTGGCCAAGACCACCGGTCGCATCCTGGAAGTGCCGGTCGGTCCGGAAATGCTCGGCCGCGTGGTCAACGCGCTCGGCGAGCCGATCGACGGCAAGGGCCCGATCGCGGCCCAGCTGACCGCGCCGGTGGAGCGCGTTGCGCCGGGCGTGATCTGGCGCAAGTCGGTCGACCAGCCGGTGCAGACCGGTTACAAGTCGGTCGACTCGATGATCCCGATCGGCCGTGGCCAGCGCGAGCTGGTCATCGGTGACCGCCAGACCGGCAAGACCGCCCTGGCCATCGATGCGGTGATCAACCAGAAGGACACCGGCATCAAGTGCGTGTACGTCGCGATCGGCCAGAAGGCTTCGACCGTGGCCAACATCGTGCGCAAGCTGGAAGAGAACGGCGCCCTGGCCCACACCGTGGTCGTGGCCGCCACCGCCTCCGAGTCGGCTGCCATGCAGTACATCAGCGCCTACTCGGGCTGCACCATGGGTGAGTACTTCATGGACCGCGGCCAGGATGCCCTGATCGTGTACGACGACCTGTCCAAGCAGGCCGTGGCCTACCGCCAGATCTCGCTGCTGCTGAAGCGCCCGCCGGGCCGTGAAGCCTACCCGGGCGACGTGTTCTACCTGCACTCGCGCCTGCTGGAACGTGCGGCCCGCGTTTCGGAAGAGTACGTCGAGCAGTTCACCAAGGGTGAAGTGAAGGGCAAGACCGGTTCGCTGACCGCCCTGCCGATCATCGAAACCCAGGCCGGCGACGTCTCGGCGTTCGTGCCGACCAACGTGATCTCGATCACCGACGGCCAGATCTTCCTGGAAACCGACCTGTTCAACTCGGGCATCCGCCCGGCCGTGAACGCCGGTATCTCGGTGTCGCGCGTCGGTGGTGCGGCCCAGACCAAGATCATCAAGAAGCTGTCGGGCGGCATCCGCATCTCGCTGGCCCAGTACCGCGAGCTGGCTGCGTTCGCGCAGTTCGCTTCGGACCTGGACGAAGCCACCCGCAAGCAGCTCGAGCGCGGTCAGCGCGTCACCGAGCTGATGAAGCAGAAGCAGTACGCCCCGATGTCGATCGCCAACCAGGCGCTGTCGATCTACGCCGTCAACGAGGGTTACCTCGACGACGTGCCGGTCAACAAGCTGCTGGCCTTCGAAGAAGGCCTGCACGCGCACTTCGCCAACACCCAGGGCGAACTGATCGGCAAGGTCAACGCCACCGGCGGTTGGGACAACGACATCGAAGCGGCCTTCAAGAAGGGCATCTCCGAGTTCAAGACCACCGGCAGCTGGTAAGACGAATGTGTGGCGGGGCCTTCGGCCTCGCTTCACCGTTGAAGGTAGCGGGGCAGAGCCCCGCTCTACGGGAATAAGAGATGGCTAGCGGTCGCGAAATCAAAACCAAGATCAAGAGCGTGCAGAACACCCGCAAGGTGACCCGCGCGCTGGAGATGGTGTCGGCCTCCAAGATCCGCAAGGCGCAGGATCGCATGAAGACCTCGCGTCCGTATGCGCAGGCGATGAAGCAGGTGATCGGCCACCTGGCCCAGGCCAGCACCGATTACCAGCATCCGTTCCTGGTCCAGCGTGACGAGGTCAAGCGGGTCGGCTACATCGTGATCTCGTCCGACCGCGGCCTGGCCGGCGGCCTGAACAACAACCTGTTCCGCAAGATGCTGGGCGAAGTCCGCCAGTACCAGGAAAAGGGCGCCGAGATCGACGTGGTGACCATCGGCCAGAAGGCGTCCACCTTCTTCCGCCGGGTCAAGGTCAACATGGTCGGCAGCGTTACCCACATGGGCGACGTGCCGCACCTGGAACAGCTGATCGGCGTGATCAAGGTCATGCTCGACGCCTTCACCGAAGGCAAGGTCGACCGCGTGTACCTGGTCTACAACCGCTTCATCAACACGATGGTGCAGAAAGCCAGCTTCGACCAGCTGCTGCCGTTGCCGGCGGCCGAGAAGCAGGTTGCGCACCATGACTGGGACTACCTGTACGAACCCGACGCCGCCACCGTGCTCGAGCACGTGATGACGCGTTACGTGGAATCGCTGGTGTACCAGGCCGTGCTGGAAAACGTTGCCTCCGAGCATGCCGCGCGCATGGTGGCGATGAAGTCGGCCAGTGACAACGCCAACAAGCTGATCGGAACCCTGCAGCTGGTCTACAACAAGGCGCGCCAGGCAGCGATCACCCAGGAAATCTCCGAAATCGTCGGCGGCGCGGCAGCAGTCTGACGCGCACAGTCAAAAGCATTTAATTAGAGGATGCAGCAATGAGTCAGGGCAAGATCGTTCAGATCATCGGCGCCGTCGTCGACGTGGAATTCCCCCGCGAGTCGGTGCCGAAGGTGTATGACGCACTGAAGGTGGACAACACCGAAATCACGCTGGAAGTGCAGCAGCAGCTCGGCGACGGCGTGGTCCGTTGCATCGCGCTGGGCTCCACCGACGGCCTGAAGCGCAACCTGGTCGCCACCAACACCAACCGCGCCATCTCGGTGCCGGTGGGTGCAGGCACCCTGGGCCGCATCATGGACGTGCTGGGTCGCCCGATCGACGAAGCCGGCCCGGTGGTTGCCAGCGACAGCTGGGAAATCCATCGCGAAGCCCCGTCGTACGAAGACCAGTCCCCGGCCACCGAGCTGCTGGAAACCGGCATCAAGGTCATCGACCTGATGTGCCCGTTCGCCAAGGGCGGCAAGGTCGGCCTGTTCGGCGGCGCCGGCGTCGGCAAGACCGTCAACATGATGGAGCTGATCAACAACATCGCCAAGGCGCACAGCGGTCTGTCCGTGTTCGCCGGCGTGGGTGAGCGTACCCGTGAGGGCAACGACTTCTACCACGAGATGAAGGACTCCAACGTCCTGGACAAGGTCGCGATGGTGTACGGCCAGATGAACGAGCCGCCGGGCAACCGCCTGCGCGTCGCGTTGACCGGCCTGACCATGGCGGAATACTTCCGCGACGAGAAGGACGAAAACGGCAAGGGCAAGGACGTGCTGCTGTTCGTCGACAACATCTACCGCTACACCCTGGCCGGTACCGAAGTGTCGGCACTGCTGGGCCGCATGCCGTCGGCCGTGGGTTACCAGCCGACCCTGGCCGAGGAAATGGGCGTCCTGCAGGAGCGCATCACCTCGACCAAGAACGGCTCGATCACCTCGATCCAGGCCGTCTACGTGCCGGCCGATGACTTGACCGACCCGTCGCCGGCAACCACCTTCGCCCACCTGGATTCGACCGTGACCCTGTCGCGTTCGATCGCCTCGCTGGGTATCTACCCGGCCGTGGATCCGCTGGACTCGACCAGCCGCCAGATGGACCCGCTGGTCATCGGCCACGAGCACTACGACACCGCCCAGCGCGTCCAGCAGACCCTGCAGAAGTACAAGGAACTGAAGGACATCATCGCCATCCTGGGCATGGACGAACTGTCCGAAGAAGACAAGCAGGCCGTGTCGCGCGCCCGCAAGATCGAGCGCTTCTTCAGCCAGCCGTTCCACGTGGCCGAAGTGTTCACCGGCTCGCCGGGCAAGTACGTGTCGCTGAAGGACACCATCCGCGGCTTCAAGGCCATCGTCGACGGCGAATACGACCACCTGCCGGAGCAGGCGTTCTACATGGTCGGCAGCATCGAAGAAGCGGTCGAGAAGGCCAAGAAGATGGCTGAGAAGGCCTGATCATGAGCACCATCCGTTGCGACATCGTCAGCGCCGAGCAGGAAATCTTCCGTGGTGAAGCGACTCTGGTCGTGGCTACGGGTGAGCTCGGCGAACTGGGCATCGCGCCCAAGCACGCTCCGCTGATCACCCGGTTGAAGCCGGGCAAGGTGGTGGTCACCCTGCAGAATGGCGAGCAGCTGGACTTCGCCATCTCCGGCGGCATCCTCGAGGTGCAGCCGCAGGTCGTGACCGTGCTGGCCGACACCGCGATCCGCGCGCAGGACATCGACGAATCCGCGGTCCGTAAGGCCAAGGAAGAAGCCGAGCGCATCCTGGCCAACCGTGGCGAGGCGATGGAAGTGGCCGAAGCCCAGCAGAAGCTGGCCGAAGCGGTGGTCCAGCTGCAGGCGCTGGAGCGCCTGCGCAAGACCCTCAAGCACTGACATCCTGCTACTGCTGCACAACGACAACGCCGGCTTCTGCCGGCGTTGTTGTTTTTGGGTCCGGCAGATCCGAGGCGGGCGATGGTCTTCGCGGAAAGCCACCATGTTGACGGCATGCGTTCTAGAATCGCAGTCATCCTCACCGATCGCGCTTCATTGCCCCCATGACCCAAGCCCTGCACGTCATCATCCTCGCCGCCGGCGCTGGCAAGCGCATGAAGTCGGTCCTGCCCAAGGTGCTGCAGCCGATTGCCGGCCGGCCGATGCTGGCGCATGTGATCGATACCGCACGCCAGCTGCAGCCGGCTGCCATCCACGTGGTGTACGGCCACGGCGGTGAGGCGGTGCGCGCGGCGTTCGCCGACCAGCCCGACCTGCAGTGGGCCGAGCAGCGCGAGCAGCTGGGGACCGGCCATGCCGTGCAGCAGGCCATGCCGCAGGTGCCCGACGCGGCCCGGGTACTGGTGCTGTACGGCGACGTGCCGCTGATCCGGCTCGATACCCTGCAGCACCTGCTGTCCCAACCCGGGCGGCTGGCGGTGCTGGTGGCGGACATGCTCAACCCCACCGGCTACGGCCGCATCGTGCGCAATGCCGAGGGCAAGGTCGGCGCGATCGTGGAGCAGAAGGATGCCACGGAGGAACAGCTGGCGATCCGCACCATCAACACCGGCATCATCACCGCCGATGCCACCGCGCTGCGCACCTGGCTCTCGCAGCTGTCCAACAGCAATGCGCAGGGCGAGTACTACCTGACCGATGTGTTCGCCTCGGCCGCGGCCGACTACACCCCGGCCGACATGGCCTTCGTCGCCGACGCGCAGGAAGCCGAGGGCGCCAACGATCCGTGGCAGCTTTCCCAGCTCGAACGCGCGTGGCAGCTGCGCGAGGTGCGCGCGCTGTGCACGCAGGGCGCGCGCGTGATCGATCCGGCGCGGCTGGACATCCGTGGCACGGTCACGGTGGGCCGCGACGTGCAGATCGACGTCAACGTGATCCTGGAAGGCACCGTGGAACTGGGCGACGGGGTCAGCATCGGCCCCTTCACCCGGCTCAAGGACGTGAAGCTGGCCGCCGGCACGGTGGTCAAGCCGCACTGCGACCTGGAAGGCGTGGTCAGCGAAGGTGCCGCCGACATCGGCCCGTTCGCCCGCCTGCGCCCGGGTACCGTGCTGGCCGACGGCACGCACGTGGGCAATTTCGTTGAAACCAAGAAGGTCCGCCTGGGCGTGGGCAGCAAGGCCAACCATCTGACCTACCTTGGCGATGCGGTGATCGGCAGCAAGGTCAACATCGGCGCCGGCACCATCACCTGCAATTACGACGGGGTGAACAAGTCGCAGACCACGATTGGCGACAACGCCTTCATCGGCTCGAACAGTTCGCTGGTGGCGCCGGTGACCATTGGCGACGGGGCGACCATCGCTGCCGGTTCGGTGATTACCCGCAACGCGCCGGAAGGCAAGTTGACGCTGGCACGCGTGCGCCAGGAAACCATTGATGGCTGGCACCGACCGGTGAAGAAGTAACCGGGCAGCGCGTTGGCCGGCCAACGGCCGGCGCTACCGCGGCGTATCCGACGCCCATGGTTGATTGACCCATATCCCGATGGGCCCGTAAAAATTCGTAGCGCCGGCCGTTGGCCGGCCCAGGCAAACCCATCACCCCGGCAAAAAGATCGCCACGCACAACCCGCCTTCCCGGCGGTTCTGCAGCGACACGCGGCCGCCATGCGCCTCGACGATCTCGCGGGTCAGCGCCAGGCCCAGTCCGGTGCCATTGCGCTTGGTCGAATAGAACGGCATCAGCGCGTTCTGCAGCACCGCCTCGTTCATGCCCTTGCCGCGGTCCAGCACTTCGATCCGCAGCCACTGCGGCAGCCGGGTCAGGCGCAGTTCGACATCGTCGTTCGGCGGTTCGGCTTCGCTGCACGCCTCATGCGCGTTCTTGAGCAGGTTCAGCAGCGCCTGGCCGAGCTGCGCGATGTCGACGCGGCCCTGCAGGTCGTCGGGAATCTCTGCCATGCGGAATGGAATCTGCATCTGCAGCCCGCCCAGGAACTGCTTCCACTGCACGTTCTGCAACTGCGGCTGCGGCAGCTTGGCAAAGCGCGCATACCCCCGGATGAAACCCTCCAGGTGTCGTGAGCGCTCTTCGATGGTGGAAAACACTTCCTCCAGCCGCTCGGTCCTCCCGCGTCGCACCAGCTCGCCACCGGAGTGCGCCAGCGAGGCAATCGGCGCCAGCGAGTTGTTGAGCTCGTGGCTGATCACCCGGATCACCTTCTTCCAGGTCTGCACTTCCTGGCGGCGAAGTTCGGCGGTCAGCAGGCGGATCAGCAGCAGGCCGTGGGGGCGCCCGTTGAGGTGGAAATTGCGCCGCGACAGGTGGTAGACCTGCTCGTCGTCTTCATCGCCATCTTCGGCTTCATCACCGGGGCCTCGCACCGCGAACAGGCTGTCGCCACCGCGCTCGATCGCGTCTCGCAGCTCCACCGGCATGGTCTGCAATACCTGCTGCACGGCCTGGCCTTCCAGCTTCCAGCCGTTGTGCAGCAGCTTGCGCGCGGCCAGGTTGGAAAACACCACGCGCTGTACGCCGTCGCCGCCATTGGCCAGCAGCAGCATCGACACCGGCGTGTTCTGCACCATGGTGTCCAGCAGCAGCTCGCGCTGCACCAGGCCCTGGCGCTGCTCCCGCAGCACGTCGCCCAGTTCACGATGGGCCTGCACCAGATCGCCAAGCTCGTCGTTGCCGGGCCAGTACACGCTGAAATTGTATTCGCCGTCGCGGTAGGAACTGGTCGTGCCGGCCAGTGCCCGCAGCAGCGAGCGCACCGGGGCGGTGGCGCGGCGCAGGGTCCACCACATCAGGGCCAGCAGCAGCACGCTGGATACCAGCGTCACCAGCCAGCCCTGGTCCATCCAGTAAGCCAGCAGCCACGGCCCTGCCGCAGCCAATGCCAGCACTGGCAGCAGGCGCAGGAACAGGCGGAAGGTAAACGAGGTGCGCTTCATTCGCGCGGAATGCCGTAGCGATCCATGCGCCGATACAACGCCTGCCGGCTCAGCCCAAGTTCGGCGGCGGCCTGGGCAATGATGCCGTGGCTGTGCGACAGGGCCGATTCGATCCGGCTGCGGTCGGGGTCTGCGCCCGGCACGGCGGCGCGCGGTGCGGCGGCTGCGCGCGGCAGGTTGAGGTCGGCCACTTCGATGCGCGCGCCCTGCGCGAGCAGGCCGGCGCGCTGGATCACGTTGCGCAGCTCGCGCACGTTGCCCGGCCATGCATGTCGCTGCAACGCGCTGGCGGCGGCGCTGGACAACGGCTTGCCATCGCCCAGGAAGCGCTCGGCGAGCGGCAGGATGTCGCCCGGGCGTTCGGCCAGCGGTGGCAGCGCCAGCTCGACGGTATTGAGGCGGTAGTACAGGTCTTCGCGGAATTGCCCGTCGCGGATCATCGACGGCAGGTCGGCATTGGTCGCACTGATCACGCGTACCTTGACCTGGCGTTCGCGGTTGGAGCCCAGTCGTTCGAAGCGGCCGGTTTCCAGCACGCGCAGCAGCTTCATCTGGCCGCCCAGCGACAGGTTGCCGATCTCATCGAGGAACAGGGTGCCGCCGTCGGCGGCCTCGAACTTGCCCTCGCGCGCCTTGTTGGCGCCGGTGTAGGCGCCGGCTTCGCTGCCGAACAGTTCGGCCTCGATCAGCTCGGCCGGAATGGCGCCGCAGTTGAGCGCCACGAACGGCCCCCTGGCCACCAGCGAATTGGCCTGGATAATCTCGGCGATCTTTTCCTTGCCTGCGCCGTTGGGCCCGGTGATCAGCACCGGCAGCTCCGAGCGCGCGACCTGGCAGGCCAGGTTGACCACGCGTTCGCTGGCCGGGTCGGCCACCACCGCGCCACGCAGGTCGTAGCGGGCTTCCAGCGCGGTGCGGTCGCGTTGTTCGCGGGCCCGGCGGCGGTCCAGTTCGTTCCGGGCTTCGGACAGTTCCAGCAGGTTGTTGACCGTGGTCAGCAGCTTGCGGTCGTCCCAGGGTTTGGCCAGGTAGTCGGCGGCACCGGCCTTGACCAGGTCCACCGCGCTGCTCAGGTGGGTCCAGGCGGTGAGCAGGATCACCGGCAGGTCGGGGTGGCGCGCGCGGATCTGCTGGAAGAGGGCTTCGCCTTCTTCACCCGAGGTGGTGTCCTCGGTGAAATTCATGTCCTGGATCACCAGGTCGACCGGCTGCTGCTCCAGCACCGCCAACCCCGCGTCCGGCGACAGCGCGTGCACGGCCTCGATGTCGTGCAGCGAGAACAGCACCTCCAACGCGGTGGCCACGCTGGCGTTGTCGTCAATGATCAGGATCGAGGGCATGCGGCAGCGAAGGACCGGGGAGTAGGCAGAGAGTACCCGAGCGCCGGGCCCACCGGCAGGGTGGGCCCGGCACGCGGCTTACGGGCGTTCCGGCGGCGCCGGCGGGCGCGGCG
>NZ_CAUQPH010000078.1:0-16827 GCF_963519925.1 uncultured Stenotrophomonas sp.
CCCACCCGCCCGCCTTTTGCGCGGGCGGGGGGCGGGCCCCGGCCATCCCCCCGGCCGGCAACGGGCCGGCGCTACCGGAAGTGGGGCCGTCAGGCCACAACCACGGGGATCTTGCCGATGCGGGCCTGCCACTCGCGCGGGCCGGTGGTGTGCACCGATTCGCCGGTGGAGTCGACCGCCACGGTCACCGGCATGTCCTGCACGGTGAACTCGTAGATCGCTTCCATGCCCAGGTCGGCGAAGCCCACCACCCTGGCGGCCTTGATCGCCTTGGACACCAGGTAGGCCGAACCGCCCACCGCCATCAGGTAGGCCGACTTGTTGTCACGGATCGCCTCGATCGCGGCCGGGCCCCGCTCGGCGGCGCCCCGCTTGCCGTCCCGGGGGGTCGGCTCCCGCACCGGGCGGGTGAAGTGGGCCAGGCGGGTCGGGGGGGTGGGCCCGGCCGGGCCGACCACTTCGTCGCGGACCGGATCGACCGGGCCCACGTAATAGATGAAACGCCCCTTCAGGTCGACCGGCAGCGGCTCGCCCTTGTTGAGCATGTCGACCATGCGCTTGTGCGCGGCATCGCGGCCGGTGAGCAGCTTGCCATTGAGCAGCAGGGTCTGGCCCGGCTTCCAGCTGGCCACGTCTTCGGGGGTGATCGTGTCCAGGTCGACACGGGTGCCCTTGGAGGCGTCGTAGGTGATCTGCGGCCAGTCTTCCAGCGACGGCGGGTCCAGCATCACCGGACCGCTGCCGTCCAGGGTGAAGTGGGCGTGGCGGGTGGCGGCGCAGTTGGGAATCATCGCCACCGGCAGGTTGGCGGCGTGGGTCGGGAAGTCCTTGACCTTGATGTCCAGCACCGTGGTCAGGCCCCCCAGGCCCTGCGCGCCGATGCCCAGCGCATTGACCTTGTCGTACAGCTCCAGGCGCAGTTCTTCGGCCCGGTTGGACGCGCCGCGGGCCTTGAGTTCGTTGATGTCGATCGGCTCCATCAGCGATTCCTTGGCCAGCAGCATCGCCTTTTCAGCCGTGCCACCGATGCCGATGCCGAGCATGCCCGGCGGGCACCAGCCGGCGCCCATGGTCGGCACGGTCTTGAGCACCCAGTCGACGATGGAGTCGGACGGGTTGAGCATGGCGAACTTGCTCTTGGCTTCGGAGCCACCGCCCTTGGCCGCCACGATCACGTCCACGGTGTCGCCTGGCACGATCTTCATGTTGACCACGCCGGGGGTGTTGTCCTTCGTATTGACGCGCTTGCCGGCCGGATCGGCCAGCACCGAGGCGCGCAGCTTGTTGTCCGGGTGGTTGTACGCCCGACGCACGCCCTCATTGGCCATGTCTTCCAGGCTCATGGTGGCGTCATCCCAGCGCACGTTCATGCCCACTTCCAGGAACACGGTGACGATGCCGGTGTCCTGGCAGATCGGCCGGTGGCCTTCGGCGCACATGCGCGAATTGATCAGGATCTGCGCCATCGCTTCCTTCGCGGCCGGCGATTCCTCGCGCTCATAGGCGGCGGCAAGGCTCTTGATGTAATCGACCGGGTGGTAGTACGAGATGTACTGCAGCGCGTCGGCGATGGACTGGATGAGGTCTTCCTGCTTGATCGATGTCACGTAATGCTCGCTTGCTCGGGGCTGGCGGGGGTAAGCCCACCATTTTAGCGCCCCTGCCCGGCGGTGGTGGGAATGACTCCCGACAACCGACGCCTCGTGCATGCCGCGTTGGCCGCTGTCCCGGTAGCGCCGGCCGTTGGCCGGCCCTGACGAGCTCCGGATCGTGCGAGAGGGCCGGCCAACGGCCGGCGCTACCGGGCTTCACGGCGGGGGCAGGCACAATGTCTTCCATGCCCGCCTCCCCTGCTGCCGGCGCCGCCGGCCCCAAGAACCCCAGCCTGCGCGAACGCTTCCAGGCGATGCGCAACCTGCCCCCCTTCCTGCGCCAGGTCTGGCAGACCAGTCCCTGGCTGGCGTCGGCCAGCCTGGGCCTGCGGGTCATCCGCGCGTTGCTGCCGGTGGCGATGCTGTACGTGGGCAAGCTCATCATCGATGCGGCGCTGCTGCTGAGCCGCCACGAGGCCGGCTTTCCGCCGTTCGAGGAGGCCCTCTACAGCGGCCTGCTCAACCCGCTGCTGGGCCTGCTGGCGCTGGAGTTCGGCCTGGCCATCGCCTCGGACCTGCTCGGCCGCATCGTCAGCTACGCCGACACCCTGCTCTCGGAACTGTTCACCAACGTCACCAGCATCCGCCTGATGGAGCACGCGGCCGAGCTGGACCTGGAGGACTTCGAAGACCCGGACCTGCAGGACAAGCTCGACCGCGCCCGTCGCCAGACCATGGGCCGGATGAACCTGATGAGCCAGCTGTTCGGCCAGGTGCAGGACGCCATCACCGTGGCCAGCCTGGCGGTGGGCCTGCTGGTGTATGCGCCGTGGCTGATCCTGCTGCTGGCGGTGGCGCTGGTGCCGGCGTTCATTGGCGAGTCGCACTTCAACGCGGCCGGCTACAGCCTCAACTTCCAGTGGACGCCTGAGCGGCGCCAGCTGGACTACCTGCGCCAGATCGGGGCCAGCGTGGAGACCGCCAAGGAGGTGAAGATCTTCAACCTCCACCGCTTCCTGATCGACCGCTACCGCTTCCTGGCCGAGAAATTCTTCCGCGCCAACCGCGCGCTGGCACGCAAGCGTGCGTTCTGGGGCACGCTGCTGGCGGCGCTGGGCACGCTGGGCTACTACACCGCCTACGCCTACATTGCATGGCGCACCGTGCGCGGCGACTTTTCCATCGGCGACCTCACCTTCCTGGCCGGCAGCTTCCTGCGCCTGCGACAGTTGCTGGAAGGCCTGCTAATCGGCTTTTCGCAGGTGGCCAGCCAGGCGCTGTACCTGGACGACCTGTTCTCGTTCTTCCAGATCGAGCCGGAGATCCACTCGCGCCCGGACGCGGTACCGGTGCCGCAGCCGATCACCCGGGGCTTCGTGTTCGAGAATGTGGGTTTCCGCTACCCGGACGCCGAAGCGTGGGCGGTACGCCACCTTGATTTCGAGCTGCGTGCCGGCGAGGTGCTGGCCCTGGTGGGCGAGAACGGCGCCGGCAAGACCACCCTGGTGAAGCTGCTGGCGCGGCTGTACGACCCCGACGAAGGCCGCATCCTGCTAGACGGCCGCGACCTGCGCGACTACGACCTGGACGACCTGCGCGCCAACATGGGGGTGATCTTCCAGGACTTCGTGCGCTACAACCTGACCGCAGGCGAGAACATCGGGGTGGGCCTGGTCGAGGCCATGACCGACGATGCGCGCATCCGCGACGCGGCCCGGCGCGGCATGGCCGACGCGGTCATCGAGGGCCTGCCGCAGGGCTATGAGCAGCTGATCGGGCGCCGTTTCAAGCAGGGCGTGGACCTGTCCGGCGGGCAGTGGCAGAAGATCGCCATCGCCCGCGCCTACATGCGCGACGCGCAGGTGATGATCCTGGATGAACCGACCGCCGCGCTCGATGCGCGCGCCGAATTCGAGGTGTTCCAGCGCTTCAAGGAGCTATCCGACAACCGCACTGCGGTGCTGATCTCGCACCGGTTCTCGTCGGTGCGCATGGCCGACCGGATCCTGGTGCTGGCCGAGGGGCGGCTGGAAGCCAGCGGGACCCACGCCGAGCTGATGGCACAGGGCGGGCGGTACGCGGAATTGTTCGAATTGCAGGCCGCCGGGTACCGCTGAAGCAGCTTGACCCGGGTTCAATGAGAATTTATCTCATTTGAGATAAACTGGGTGCGACAACACAGATCAGACCCCACCCCCATGTCTTCCGCTTTCGGCGCCGAAACGGTGCTTGAAGTCCGTCACTGGACGGACGCCTACTTCAGCTTCACCACCACCCGCGACAGCGGCTTCCGCTTCGAGAACGGCCAGTTCG
This sequence comes from uncultured Stenotrophomonas sp., assembly GCF_963519925.1. Classification (NCBI taxonomy): domain Bacteria; kingdom Pseudomonadati; phylum Pseudomonadota; class Gammaproteobacteria; order Lysobacterales; family Lysobacteraceae; genus Stenotrophomonas; species uncultured Stenotrophomonas sp. The sequence goes on from NZ_CAUQPH010000078.1 coordinate 3,906, forward strand.
TGATGATCGGGCTGGAAACCGAGGCGCGTCCGCTGCTGCGTGCGTATTCGATTGCCAGCGCGAACTGGGAAGAGAACCTGGAGTTCTTCAGCATCAAGGTGCAGGACGGCCCGCTGACCTCGCGCCTGCAGCACATCAAGCCGGGCGACAAGGTGCTGGTGGGAAAGAAGCCGACCGGCACGCTGCTGATCAGCGACCTGCACCCCGGCAGGCACCTGTACCTGCTGGGCACCGGCACCGGCCTGGCGCCGTGGCTGTCTGTGATCAAGGACCCGGAAACCTACGAGCGCTTCGACAAGGTGATCCTTACCCACGGCGTGCGTTACGAGAAGGACCTGGCGTACCGCGAGCTGTTCGAGAAGGAACTGCGCGAGCACGAGTTCCTGGGCGAGATGATCGGCGACAAGCTGCTGTACTACCCCGCCGTGACCCGCGAACCGTTCCCGAACCAGGGCCGCCTCACGGCGCTGCTGGAAAGCGGCGAAATGCAGCGCACCCTTGGCCTGCCGGAACTGAGCCCGGAAAACGACCGCGCGATGATCTGCGGCAGCCCGCAGATGCTGGCCGACCTGCGCCACGTGCTGGACGCGCGCGGCTTCCAGACCTCGCCTCGGATCGGCACGCCGGGCCATTACGTGTTCGAGCGCGCGTTCGTCGAGAAGTGACGTCTGACCGATGCCTCACCGCGTAGAGCCACGCCCTGCGTGGCTGCTCTTCGTTGGGCACCGCCAAGCCACGCACAGCGTGGCTCTACGCCGGTTTCCCGCACTCCGTAGCGACACGCCACGCGTGTCCAGCGGTCACCCCAACGCAGCCTCGATATCGCCGCGCAGGCTTTCCGGCTTGTCGGTGGGTGCGTAGCGCTCCCGCACCTTGCCATCACGGCCGACCAGGAACTTGCTGAAGTTCCATTTGATCCCGCTGAGGCCGAGCACCCCCGACTTCTCGGCCTTGAGCCACGACCACAGCGGATGGGCGTTGGCACCGTTGACCTCGATCTTCTCCGACAGCGGGAAGTCCACCTCGTAGGTCAGTGAACAGAAGCTGCGGATCTCATCAGCATTGCCCGGCTCCTGGCGGCCGAACTGGTCGCAGGGAAAACCGATCACGACCAGGCCGCGCTCGCGATACTCGCGCCACAGCGCTTCCAGCCCTTCGTACTGCGGGGTGAAGCCGCATTTGCTGGCCACGTTGACCAGCAGCAGGGCCTGGCCTCGGTACTGGTCCAGCGACTGGGGCTGGCCGTCGAGGTCCACGAACGAGAAATCGAAGGCGGTGGTCATGCGAGTACTCCGGGGAGGGGTCAGGCCATTGTAGAGCCACGCCCTGCGTGGCTGCCCTTCGCCGGACGCCCCGCAGCCACGCAGGGCGTGGCTCTACGGCAGCCATCGTTCCGCCTGCGCACATGCCTTTCGACACAAGCCCGCGTCCCTCGGGCCGGGTTACCCTCGGGCACTTGTCTGACCGGAGATTACCCCTTGACCACCCGTCTTGCCCTCGCCGTCGCCGTGACCCTCGGCCTTGCCCTGCCCGCCTATTCCGCCGTGGCCGCCACCCCGGCCGCCAACGCTGCCCAGCAGGCCAACCCGTTCTTCGCCGACAGCCCCCTGCCGCTGCACTACCCGCAGTTCGACAAGATCAAGGACAGCGACTTCGCCCCCGCCTTCGATGCCGGCATGGCCCAGCAGCTGAAGGAAGTGGAGGCCATCGCCAACAACAAGGCCAAGCCGACCTTCGACAACACCCTCATCGCCCTGGAAAAGAGCGGTGACACCCTGGACCGCGCTACCACCGTGTTCTTCAGCCTGGTCGGCGCCGACACCAACGATGCGCGCAAGAAGCTGCAGGCCGACTACTCGGCGAAGTTCGCCGCGCACAGCGATGCGATCGCGCTGAACGGCAAGCTGTTCGCCCGCATCCAGGCGCTGTACGACACCCGCACCCAGCTCGGTCTGGACGCCGAAGGCGTGCGCCTGGTCGAGAAGTACTACGAAAGCTACGTGCGCGCCGGCGCCAAGCTGAGCGAAGCCGACAAGACCAAGCTCAAGGCGATGAACGCAGAGCTGGCCAACCTGGGCACCAAGTTCAGCCAGAACGTGCAGAACGAAGTGAATGCCTCGGCGGTGACCGTGGACGACGTCAAACTGCTCGACGGCCTGTCGGCCGAGCAGATCGCCGCCGCCTCCGAAGCAGCCAAGGCACGCAAGCTGGACGGCAAGTACGTCATCGCCCTGCTCAACACCACCGGCCAGCCGCCGCTGACCAACCTGACCAACCGCGACCTGCGCAAGAAGATCTACGACGCTTCGGTCACCCGTGGCAGCCGCGGTGGCGAGTTCGACAACACCGCGTTGGTCGCGCGCATCATGCAGCTGCGCGCCGACAAGGCCAAGCTGATGGGCTTCGAGAACTTCGCCGCCTACAACCTGACCAACCAGACCGCCAAGACCCCCGAAGCGGTCAACGCGATGCTGGGCCAGCTGGCCCCGGCCGCGGTGGCCAACGCCAAGCGCGAAGCCGCCGACCTGCAGGCGATGATCGACAAGGAACAGAAGGCCGCCGGCAAGCCGACCTTCAAGCTCGAGGCATGGGACTGGGCCTTCTACAGCGAGAAGGTGCGCCAGGCCAAGTACAACTTCGACGAATCCCAGCTCAAGCCGTACTTCGAGCTGAAGAACGTGCTGGAGAACGGCGTGTTCTTCGCCGCCAACCAGGAATACGGCCTGACCTTCAAGCAGCGCACGGACCTGCCGGTCTACCACGACGACGTCACCGTGTATGACGTGTTCGATGCCGACGGCAGCCAGCTGGCAATCTTCATCTTCGACCCGTACGCCCGCGCCTCCAAGCGTGGCGGTGCGTGGATGAACGCCTACGTGCAGCAGTCCGGCCTGACCGGCTTCAAGCCGGTGGTGGCCAACCACCTCAACATTCCCAAGCCGCCGGCCGGCCAGCCGACCCTGCTGACCTGGGATGAAGTGACCACCACCTTCCACGAATTCGGCCATGCGCTGCACGGCATGTTCTCGAACGTGAAGTACCCGTACTTCTCGGGCACCTCGGTGCCGCGCGACTTCGTCGAGTTCCCCTCGCAGGTCAACGAGATGTGGGCCGACAACCCGGCGATCCTGAAGAACTACGCCAAGGATTACCGCAACGGCACTGCGATGCCGCAGGCGCTGCTCGACAAGGTGCTGGCCGCGGCCAAGTTCAACCAGGGCTTCGCCACCACCGAGTACCTGGGCGCGGCCATGCTCGACCAGCGCTGGCACCAGATCGGCCCGGACCAGGTGCCGGCCGCCAAGGACGTGATGGCCTTCGAACGCGCGGCGCTGGAGAAGGACGGCATCTATTACGCACCGGTCCCGCCGCGCTACAAGACTCCGTACTTCAGCCACATCATGGGCGGCTACTCGGCCGGCTACTACGCCTACATCTGGTCGGAAGTGCTGGACGCCAACACCCAGAAGTGGTTCCGCGACAACGGCGGCCTGAGCCGCAAGAACGGCGACCACTTCCGCGCCACCCTGCTGTCCAAGGGGGGCAGCGTGGACGCGATGCAGCTGTTCCGCGATTTCGCCGGTCATGAGCCGCAGATCGAACCGCTGCTCGAGAAGCGTGGACTGGTTCCGGATAAGAAGTAACGCGCCTGCAAGTCAGAACCGCCCGGCAGATGCCGGGCGGTTTTTTTTTGCTTTGCCGGGTTCATCGCGGACACGCATGGCGTGTCCCTGGCCATGCCACACCGTTCGCGTGCGATCACCTCGGTGCGACATACCCGCCCGGCACGCCGTTGGGCGACAGCACCAGCTGCCACAACTGGGCGTGCCGGCAGCGGAAGCTGGCCATGGAGCCGGCCAGGTAGAAACGCCACATCCGCTTGAAGCGTTCGTCGTAGCATTGCGGGTCCAGCTGCGGCCAGGCCGCTTCCACATTGGCGCGCCAGGCCTGCAGGGTGCGGTCGTAGTCGGCGCCGAAGCTGTGCCAGTCCTCCAGCACGAACAGGCCCTCATATGCGGCGGTGATCTGCGCCGCCGACGGCAGCATCGAGTTGGGGAAGATGTAGCGCGCGATCCACGGGTCTGTGCGGTGCCGCGACAGATTGCTGCCAATGCTGTGCAGCAGGAACAGACCGTCCGGCGCCAGGCAGCGCCGCGCCATCTCGAAATAGCTGCGGTAGTTCTTGTCGCCCACGTGCTCGAACATGCCCACCGACAGGATCGCATCGAAGCGCTCGTCCACCTCGTGGTAGTCCTGCAGGCGGATCTCGATCGGCAGGCCCGCGCACAGCCTGCGGGCGAAGTCGGCCTGCTCCTGCGAGATCGTAATGCCCACGCCGGAAACACCATAGCGTTCGGCGGCGAACTTCAGCGCCTCGCCCCAACCGCAACCGATGTCCAGCACGCGCTGCCCCGGGCGCAGCCCGAGCTTGCGGCAGATCAGGTCCAGCTTGGCTTCCTGCGCGCTGTCCAGGTCGTTGGCCTGCGCCCAGTAGCCGCAGCTGTACACCAGCCGCTTGCCGAGCATGGCGTGGTACAGGTCGTTGCCCAGGTCGTAGTGGCGGCGGCCGACCTCCAGGCTGCCGCCGCCGGCCTGCAGGTTGAACAGCCGCGCCTTCAGCGCGTCGCCCAGCTCGCGCCAGCCGTGTACGCGCTCACCCAGGTGGGCCTGCAACACGTGCAGCAGGAAGCCATCCAGCGAGGCCGCGTCCCACTGCCCATCCATGTAGCTTTCGCCCAGCCCGAGCGAACCTTCGGCGATGACCCGCGAATAGAAGCGCGGATCGTTCACGTGGATGTCGTGCGGCCGGTCACCGTCGACGGTGACGTCGGCCTCGTGCAGCAACTCGATGACCCGTCGTTGCAGCCCCACGTCCACGGTCGGCCCCCTTCTAGCCCTTGGCGAACAGCCCGGCGTAGGCCGGGGCCACGTGCGGCGCCAGCACGGCGGCCGGCACGTCCACGGTCTGGGTGCCATCCGAATACGGCCCCACCTGGTACGGCGGGAACACGAAACGCACGGCCTTGATCAGCCCATTCGGATCGGTCATCGGCTGGAACTGGCTGAAGTTGTCGGCGCTGGCCCCGGTGCCGTCCGCAATCATCCGGCTGGCACTGCGCAGCGCCTCCTGCATCTGGCCCGGCTCCATGTCGTCGCTGCTCAGCCGGGTCGCCATGCGCTCGCGCAGCTGGTCGGCCACGTAGTCGCTGACCACGCCCCAGCCCTTGCTGTCGGCGATCAGCATGTCGGCGGTCAGCATCTGCTGCGCATCCGGCAGCCACACGAACCGGGCCACCAGCGGCTCGCCATGGGCGCCCCCGGTGTAGCGGCTGCCGTCGGCGCTGATCACCAGCAGCTGCGGGGTCTCCAGCACCTTTTCAAAGCTCAGCGACAGCTCGTAGGGCATGGTCGGCTTGTCGTTGCCCAGGCCGTCCACCGCCTGCTGCAGTTCGGCGCGCGCGGCCGTGGCGTAGTCCGACAGGGCCTTGGCCAGCCCAGGGAAACGGTTCACGTCCGGCGGATAGCTGATGCCCACCACCGCCTGCGGGGTGTTTTCGATGACATCGCGCAGCTCCAGCGGCGCCTCTGCCGTTGCCTGGGGCGTGGCGATGCCCGGTTGCGCGGCGGTGCTGTCGACGGCGGGCGCCACCGCGCTGTCATCCTCGCGCTTGCACCCACCCAGCAGCACCAGACCCACGGCCAACGCCAGCGCGCCGATACGCAGCGCGCGGCGGTTCCCTGCGATGTTCATTGCAATCCCCTTGTTGAAACCCAGCATGATGATCCTTCGTCCGTGAAAAGCGCCTGTGTTCAAGACGCCAGCAAGTCGTCGTATTCGGTGTGCCGTGCGAAGAACTGCTCGGCGTAGGCGCACGCCGGCACCACCTTGAGCTTGTTGTCGCGCGCATAGCGCAGGGCGACCTTGGTCAGCTCCCCCGCGATGCCGCGGCCGCCGATGGCCTCGGGCACCTCGGTATGGGTAATGACCATCCGTTTGCGCTTGATCTGGTAGTCCAGCAGGGCCAGGTGTCCCTGGACCCGCGCCTGGAACCGGTGGCGGTCCAGGTCGTGCTCCACCTCATATGCCAATCCCGGCGGGGTGACCGAAGCCATGGCGGTGTCTCCTGCGGCGACTGTCGCGATAGTGCGCAGCGCGGCGCCATGATCGCGTGAAGCCTGAACAGGGGCAACAGGCGACGCATTGGGTCACATGCCGTCCTAAAGTCCGCCCGATTCAAGCCGATATCGGTTTCGGACAGGCCGCAAAAGCTGGCACGCGTTTTGCGACACCTGTCTGCCCCATCCGTGTCCCAAGGAGTGTCACATGGACCATGCACCCGACTTCACCCAGCCCGGCGACGCCGACAGCTCGCTGCTGGAAGGCCTGTTCCAGCTGGCCCTGAATGGCCAGACCCAGGGGTCGGAATTCGACCTGATCGACCACGAGGTCTACGCCCGCCTGCTCAGCACCTACGGTACCGACCAGCGTTTCGCGGCGTAAAGCAGTCACGACCAACGGTATGCCTGCCTGCGGCAGGCCCCCTTCGGGCCGTCGACGAGCGACGTTAGGAACGGCTGCGCCGTTCCTTGCGTGACCTACCGGGAAAATGGTCGGCAGAACCCGGGTAGGTCACGACCGTTGGTCGTGACCCTCCCCCTCAGCCGCCCAGGCTGAAGCGCGGGTTGCTCAGCTCGGCCAGGAAGTGCCCGAAGATCTCCGGGCGCATCGCCAGCATGAAGATCACCCCGAACGCGGCACCGGCCAGGTGCGCGCTGTGGTTGATGCGGTCACCGCCCCTGCGGTCCATCCAGATGCTGTAGCCGACGTAGAACGCGGCATAGACGATCGCCGGCGCCGGAATGAAGAACACGAAGATGATGGTCCACGGGCTGAGCAGGATGAAGGCGAACAGCACCGCCGACACCGCGCCCGACGCCCCCAGGCTCATGTAGTTCGGGTTCTTCTGGTTCTTCAGGTAGCTGGGCAGGATCGACACCACCAGCGCTCCCAGGTAGAACGCCGGGTAGGTCAGGTAGCTGCCGGTCAGGCTGGCCATGACCCGCTCGATCTGCCCGCCGAAGAAGAACAGCGTGATCATGTTGAAGATCAGGTGCGACCAGTCCGCATGGATGAAGCCGTAGGTCACCAGGCGGTCGTACTGGCGCTTGCGGTCCACCGCCGGCGGCCACAGGATCAGGCGGTCGGCCAACGCGCGGTTGTTGAAGGCCATCCACGACACCAGGGCGGTGATGGCGATCAGCAGCAGGTTCACGGGGGTCATGGCAGTACTCAGGCAGCGCGGTAGTTGTCGACCATACGATAGCGCTTGGCATACCAACCGAAGGCCAACGCGGCGACAAAGGCGAACCCGGCGAAGAAGAACATCAGGAACGCGGCCTCGCTGAGCCCGGTACTGGCGATCTGGTGGGTCACCGCGTCATTGCGGACCGCGGCGTTGGACAGCAGCACCCACAGGTTGCCGATGGTGGTGGTCAGGTTCCAGAAGCTCATCACCACGCCCTTCATCGCCTGCGGCGCCTGGCTGTAGGCGAACTCCAGGCCGGTGGCCGAGACCAGCACCTCACCGAAGGTGAGCAGCGCGTACGGCAGCATCTGCCAGAAGATCGACATGACGTTGCCGCCGTCCATCATCACCTGGATGCCGCCGACCGCGATCCAGGCCAGGCCGCTGAAGGCGATACCCGCGGTCATGCGGCGCAGCGCGGTGGGCTCGAAGCCGAACCGGCGCAGGGCCGGGTACAGCACCAGGTTGTTGAAGGGAATCAGGATCATCACCAGCAGCGGGTTCAACGCCTGCATCTGCGAGGCGGTGAACCACGACGGCATGGCCATCTGCTGGCCCTGCAGCACCCAGGTCGAGGCCTTCTGGTCGAACAGCGAGAAGAACGGGGTGGTCAACGCGAAGATCACCAGCACGCGCAGCACCGAACGCACGCCCTCCACCGCTTCTGCCGGATGCGAAGCGCGGGCGCGGTCGAGCTGGATCCAGGTACCGCCGCCTACGCCGGCCAGCACCAGCACCAGGGCGATGCACAGGCAGATCACGATGCCCAGGCTGCCCACCAGGCCCATCGAGGCCACCGCCAGCACCGCGCCGAGGATCGCCAGGGTGCGGCCCGGCCGGCCCTTGCCCGGCACCTGCGCCGACAGCGCGGTACGCACCACGTTGCCGAACGAATGCGGGTCCTTGGGCGGCAGCGGCACCAGCACGTAGCGCTTGCGGCCCAGCCAGAACACGAAGGTGGCCACGAACATCAGGATGCCCGGGATGCCGAACGCCCACTGCGGACCCAGATTCTTCAGCGCCAGCGGGATCAGCAGCGAGGCGAACAGCGAGCCGAAGTTGATGATCCAGTAGAAGGCATCGAACACGATCTTGGCCAGGTGCTTGTTGCTCTGGTCGAACTGGTCGCCCATGAACGAAGCCACCAGCGGCTTGATGCCACCGGCGCCGAGCGCGATCAGGCCCAGGCCGAGGAAGAACCCTTCGCGGCTGTTCTCGAACAGCGCCAGGCAGGCGTGGCCGGCGCAGTAGACCAGGCTGAACCAGAGGATGGTGTGGTACTTGCCGAAGAACTTGTCGGCCAGCCAGCCGCCGAGCAGCGGGAAGAAGTACACGCCGATCATGAAGCTGTGCATGATGTCCTTGGCCTCGCCGGCGCGGCCATCGGCGGTGATCTCCTGCAGCAGCAGCGAGGTGATCAGGAACTGCACCAGGATGTTGCGCATCCCATAGAAGCTGAACCGTTCGCAGGCCTCATTGCCGATGATGTACGGAATCTGGCGTGGCATCTTTCCCTTGCCAGCGCTGGCGGCTGCGGTCGTGCTCATGCGTCGGGGCTGTCCTGCGGGTTCAAAGGGCGCAAGGTTACCGGAACGATCCCGGCGGCGCACGCTGCGCCGGGACGTGACATTTGACCGAAGTCACGGCACGTCGACGGCCCAAGCGTAAACTTATCGTTATGCGCCTCCTCCCCACGGTTGTCGCAGGACACTGGCACGGCTGGCTCCTGCTCCTCTTGTTGACCGCCCCCGCACTCCCGGCCAACGCCCGCCAGGGCGAGGCGGCGCCGCGCCTGCTGAGGATCGCCACCCTGGAGCTGCCGGTCGGCGCCGACGCCGAGTGGGAACAGCGCCGCGAACAGCTGCTGCAGGTGCTGGAAGGACTGCAGCCGGACGTGATCGCGGTACAGCGGGTGCAGCAGTCGGAGGGCCGCAATCCGGCCTGCTGGCTGGCGACCCGGTTGCGCTACAGCTGCGACTTCGTCACCGCCGACCCGCCCAGCCAGCGCGTGCGCCATGGCAGCGCCATGCTCAGCCGGCTGCCGGTTTCCGAGGACGGGGTCACCCTGCTGCACCCGCCTGGCCAGTACAGCGCGGCCGGCATGCTGCGGATCAAGCTGCACGAGGAGCTGGTCAACATCTATGTAGCGCGGCTGCGTCCGGAACCGGACGAAGCGCAGGTGCGGCAGCACCAGACCAGCGACCTGATGACCTGGATCGGCGCCACCTCCGATGGCCTGCCCTCGCTCATCGCCGGCGACTTCTCCGCCGAGACCGAAGAGCTGGTGCGCAGTTCGCCCGGGTTCCAGCCGGTACGCAAGAATCCCGGCGAGCGGGTCGATCCGCCGTCGCTGGCCGGTGCGGCCAGCGGGCACGGTCTGGACGTGCTGTTCCAGGTTTCGCATTTCGCCAGCGAGGGCCTGCAGCCGGTGAAGCTGCCGGCAGCGGAAGGGAGCCCGGGCACCGCATTGCGGCTGGGCATCCTGGCCACGTTGCGCGTCCAGGGAGAAGCACCGCGGTAGATCCCACGGCAGGCGCCGGCCAGCGGCCGGCACCACGGAAAAGCCGGGCATATGCCCGGCTTTTCGTCGATCAGGCGATCGCTTCCTGGTAACGGCGCTCGACTTCGTTCCAGTCGACGACGTTGAAGAAGGCGCCGATGTATTCCGGGCGACGGTTCTGGTACTTCAGGTAGTACGCGTGTTCCCACACGTCCAGGGCCAGGATCGGAGTGTTGCCGTCCATCAGCGGGCTGTCCTGGTTGGCACTGCTTTCCACCACGACTTTCTTGTCCGGGGTGACGCTCAGCCAGGCCCAGCCGCTGCCGAAGCGGGTCAGCGCTGCCTTGGTGAAGGCTTCCTTGAACTTCTCGAAACCGCCCAGCTGGGCATCGATGGCCTTGGCCACGTCGCCGACCGGGTTGCCACCGGCATTCGGCGCCATCACCGTCCAGAACAGGGTGTGGTTGGCGTGGCCACCACCATTGTTGCGGACCACGCCCTGCAGGTTTTCCGGCAGCGACTTGGTCTTCTTGACCAGCTCTTCGACCGGCAGGTCGGCGTATTCGGTGCCTTCGAGCGCAGCGTTGACGTTGTTGATGTAGGTCTGGTGGTGCTTGGTGTGGTGGATTTCCATCGTGGCCGCATCGATATGCGGCTCAAGCGCGTCGTAGGCGTAGGACAGCTTGGGGAGGGTATAGGCCATGTGGTTCTCCTGGTAGCTCACTCGCCCGGCGAAGACCGGGCGTTGCGTGTCGATGATGGGGATGGCCGACGAGCTTACCAAGGCCCACGTAAAGGAAACTTCGTTCCGGCGAAAAGCGCGCGTTACGCACAGGTGACGAAACCAGCGGGTGGCGCAGGGCCATCCCCACCGCGTAGTGCCACGCCCTGCATGGCAACCCGGCGATCCCCACGCGTAGTGCCACGCCCTGCGTGGCAACCAGGCGATCCCCACAGAAGAAGCATTACAGTAGACCCACCCTCGCCACAGCAATCCCCATGCGCAAGCCCCTGCTGTTACTACTCGCCATCGCAGTACTGATCGGTGGCCTGGCCGCGATCAGGCTCGCCCAGCGTGCGCCGGCGCCGGACTTCGCCCCGTCACTCACCCAGCCCGACGCCGCCGTGGCACCAGTCTCCGAGGCACCGGCCAACCCGGGTGCCGCCGCGCAGCGCACGCACGACCCCCTGCCCGCCTTCCTGCCACCCGAAGCGCGCACCACCATCAAGCTGATCCAGCGCGGCGGGCCCTACCCGCACCGCCAGGACGGCGGCGTGTTCGGCAACCGCGAACAGCGCCTGCCCGATCGTCCGCGTGGCTACTACCGCGAGTACACCGTGGACACGCCGGGCGCCGGCAACCGCGGCGCACGCCGCATAGTGACCGGCGGCACCCCGCCGACCGGTTGGTTCTACACCGATGACCACTACGAAACCTTCCGCAGTTTCGAGGTCCCACCTGCCGGGAGCTGGCAATGAACCACGAAGCATTCGAATTGAACCTGGACGACATCAACAATGCCGGCGTGTATTCGGTCACCGATGAAGACATTGGCGCACTGGCGGCCGCGATGCGGGGGGCCGGCCTGCGCGTGGCGACGATCGACCTGGGCGGCTGCAGCGACAAGCACACGCTGCTGATGCGCATCGCCGCGCAGATGGATTTTCCCAGCACCTTCGGCCGCAATTGGGATGCCCTGCTGGACTGCCTGCGCGACCTGTCGTGGTGGCAGGCTAACGGTTACGCGCTGTTCTTCAGCGGTGCCGACGACCTGAAGGCCGCGGACGGGACGGATTTCGACACCCTGCTGGATGTCCTGGACGACGCCAGCGAGACGTGGAGCGAACACGATGTGCCGTTCTGGGCGTTCGTCGCGTTGAACGAGTAGATGACGGCGTTGCCGTCATCGGCTGCCGTTGTCGTCCTGTAGTTCTTTCTTGAACGGCACGTCCGGTGGCGGGCGGGCCACGGCTGGCTGGTCCTGCATGTTCGGGTCGGTCAGGCCGCAGCCGCCGCCGAACTGCAGGATCGAGACCACGCAGGAGATCTTCGAGCTGGTGCCGGGAATCGGAATTTCCACGGCCTTGATGCCCTTGCGCACCCATTCGGCCAGCAGCGACTCGTTCGGCGCCCAGTACTTGTCGAACGAGGTCGGCGTGTAATCGTACGGCGGGCGCTTGAGCCAGGTGCCCGATTGCGCGATGCGCTCGCGGCTCCAGCCGTCGTTCTCGCCACCGGGCGCGCCGCGCTCGCTGTCACCGCTGCCGTCCTGCCCCGGCACGCGCACGCTGCCGTCCGCGTTGAACAACCCATCGCCGGTGCGCGCAGCCCCTTGGTTGGCCTGTGCACCACTGCGTTCGCCGTCGCGATTGCGGGTAGAGGCGCCCCAGTCGTCGCCACGTGCCGGGGTCGCCCAGTTGCCCGGCGTGGGCGACGGGCGAGCGGCCGGTGGGGTCGCCGCAGCCGGTGTCGCAGCCGTGCTGCGGTTCGGTGCGGCCGTGCTGGCACTGCTGGACGTGCTGGCCGCATTCCGGCTCGGCGTGGCAGACGCGGTGGAGCTGGCGGTCGACGGCGTGGCGGTTGCCGGCGCCGGACGCGGCGCTGCATTGGGCACGGCGCGCTCGCGCACGCTTACCTCCGGGCTGCGCCCGGGGACGGTGATCTCGCGCTGCGGCACCGGGGCCACCGCGACCGACACCGACGGTGCCGGCGCGATCTCGCGCTCACGTACCTGCGCTTCCCGCTGCGGCACGGTGATCTCCACGCGTGGGCCGGCAGTGGGAACCGGTGGCGTGGGCGCGTTGACCACCGTGACCTCGCGCTCGCGCACTACCGGCTCGGGTGTGCGCAGCTGCGGCTGCACCGGACGCACAGCCGGTGCGACCAGGGGCGGCGTGGGCGCTTCCACTACCTCTACGGTGCGCTCGCGCACCTGCAGCTCCGGCGCCTCGCGCGGGATCACCCGCACGTCGGTACGCGGCACGCTGGTGGGCGGCACCACGAAATCAGTGGTGGCCTCGGCCACGTCGGTGGCCTGCACCGGTTGTTCGACCGGGGTTGGCGCGGGCGTCGGCGGCGTGGGGGTGGGCTCGACACTGGCGACCGGTTCTGCAG
>NZ_CAUQPH010000079.1:0-16670 GCF_963519925.1 uncultured Stenotrophomonas sp.
CGTCTCCACGCCGGTGGCGTTGATCACCGCGCCGACGTTCAGTGGCGCCAGCGCGCCGGCCGCGCCTCGCGCGTGCACCTGCAGGGTACTGCCCTGCACCAGCAGCGTGCCCAGCCGCGCGCGATGGCGTTGCAGCTGTCCGCTCCGTTCGAGTGCATCCACCTGCGCGTACACGGATTCGGCGATGCGATGGCGATGCACGTCCCAGTAGCGCACCACATGGCGCAGGAAACGGCGCTGGTCGGCGCCATCCAGGCTCTGCCACAGCGCCTGGCCCAAGGGCCGGATGCGGTCCATCACACCCTGCCACGGCACCCCCTGCGCCGCCGCCTCGCGCGCATGGGCGCGCAGCGCACGTACCCGGGCACGCAGCGGCATGGCCAGCAGCGGCTGCGGGTCGAAGCGGGCAATGCCGCCATGCGCGTGCGGCAACGGCAGCAGCGCGTGCCGCGACAGGACGTGGATGCGGCCACGATGCCCGGCGGCAGCGAGTGCCACCACGCTGTCGGCCATGCTCAGCCCGGAACCGATGATCGCCAGGTCGCCGGCACCGGCCAGCATGCGCACGCCGTCGTAATCCCAGGCATCCACGACCCGCCCTGGCGGCAGCGCGTCGGCGCCTGGCACCGGGAGCGGGCGCATGCTGTTGCCACAGGCAAGCACTACACGCCGGGCCTGCCAGCTGCTGCCGTCGGCCAGCGCCAGCACGTTCAGCGGCGCCTTCGGGTGCAATGCGACCACCGCCTCATGCACCACCTGCAGACGCGCCGGGCTCTGCGCCTGGGCCTGCTCGAGGCGCTGCTGCAGGTACGCGGCGTAGTGTCGGCGCGCAACGAAGGTGTCGGCCAGTTCCGCGCGCGACACGCCCGGCACCGCGTCGGCCTGCAGCAGGTAGTCGAGGAAGTCGCCCGGCTGGTCCGGCAGGCCGGTCATTTTGCCGGCCGGCACGTTGAGCAGGTGCTCCGGCCAGGGCGTGGCATAGGCGATGCCCTGGCCCGGCGTGGAGGCCGGTTCGAACAGCACCACGTGGAGTGCGGCGCTGGCGCTGCGCAGCGCGTTGAGCGCGACCAGCGCGCCGGCCGCGCCGCCGCCGACGATGGCCAGGTCTGCCTGGCGGGTGGAATCAGGTGCGGTCATGCGCTGCATTGTAGGTCATGCGCGTGGACCATCCGTTGCGCTACATCAGCGCATCGGCCAGCCGCGCGATGCCCTCGCGGCTGCGCTTCCATGCCGGACGCTGGCGCCAGGTGGCCAGCTCGACCGTGCGGGACTGGCGCAGATATTCGTTCTCGATCTCGATCAGCTGTCGCACCAACCCCGCGTCGTAACAGAGCATGCCGATCTCGGCATTCAGTGCGAACGAGCGGATGTCCAGGTTGATCGAGCCGACCAGCGCGATGTCCTCGTCCACGGTCAGGTGCTTGGCGTGCAGGAAGTGCGGCTCGTACAGCGCGATGCGCACCCCGGCGCGCAGCAGTTCGTCGTAGTACGCCTCCTGCGCCCACGCGGTGAGGCGCTGGTTGTTGCTGGCCGAGAGGATCAACTGCACCTGCACGCCGGACAACGCGGCGATGCGCAGTGCGCTGAGCGTGGCTTCGTCGGGCACGAAATACGGCGTGACCAGTACGATGCGGCGGCGCGCGAGGTGGATCAGCGCATTCACCGCATCGCGCGCGTTGCTGAAGGGATACGCCGGGCCGCTGGGCAGCAGCTGGGTCGGCACGTCATCGGCGCAGACCGGCTCCACCATCATCACTTCCAGGCGTTGGCCGGTCTCCATGTACCAGTCGCTGGCGAACACCGCCTCCAGGTGCGCCACCGCCGGACCGCGCACGCGCGCCACCAGTTCGCGGTTCGGAAACCCGGGCACGAAACCGGGCTGGGCCAGGTTCTGCGAACCGATGTAGCCCACCCGGTTGTCGATCACCGCGATCTTGCGGTGGTTGCGCAGGTCCATGCGCCCGCTGCGCCGCCAGCGCAGCCCGCCCGGCAACATGGCGCGTACGTCCACGCCCAGCGCCTGCAGGCGGTGGCGATAGCGGCGCAGGCCGCGTTTGGCACCCACCGCATCCAGCAGCAGGCGGCACTGCACACCCCGTGCGGCGGCACGTTGCAGGGCATCGACGATGGCGTCGCCCACGGCGTCGTCGAACATCAGGTAATAGAGCAGGTGCACGCGGTCGCGGGCCTGGTCGATGTCGTCCAGCAATGCCTGCAGCGAGGCGTCGTAGTCGGTCAGCAGCTCCACCGCATTGCCGTGCACCGGCATGAAATCGCCCTGGCGTTCGACCAGCGGGACCATTTCGGCGGTGGCGGTGTCGGCCCGCGGCGTCCAGCGCAGCGGGGGCTGCAGGGCCTGTTCTTCGCGGATCACCTGGGACGCCTCTGCCTGGCGCTGCACGCGCTGGCGCGACAGCCAGGGGTGGCCGAACAGCAGGTACAGCGGCAGCCCCAGCAAGGGTACGAAGCCCACCAGCAGCAGCCAGCTGCGCGCCGCGCCCGGGGTGGTGCGGCTGGGAATCCACAACAGCGCGGCCAACCGGATCAGCCAGTCCAGCAGCAACAACCAGGAACCCAGCAGCCATTCGAACAGCATCGGTTCGCCCGTTTGGGGGTGTCCCCCATTCTGCCAACAAAAAACCCGCCGTGGAGGCGGGTTTTTCGTGGGCATCGAGCAATCCGGTGAGGATTACTTGATCTTGCCTTCCTTGTACGGGACGTGCTTGCGCACGACCGGATCGTACTTCGAGAATTCCATCTTCCCGGGGGTGTTCTTCTTGTTCTTGTCGGTCGTGTAGAAGTGACCGGTACCGGCGGTCGAAATCATACGGACCTTATCGCGCTTGCCTGCCATGATCGTCTACTCCTCAGACCTTTTCGCCGCGCGCACGCAGCTCAGCCAGAACGGAATCGATGCCGTTCTTGTCGATGGTGCGCAGTGCATGCGCGGAAACACGAAGCTTGACCCAGCGGTTTTCGCTGGCGACCCAGAAGCGGCGCTCGTGCAGGTTGGGCAGGAAACGACGACGGGTCTTGTTGTTGGCGTGCGAGACGTTGTTACCCGTCTGCACTCGCTTGCCGGAAACTTGGCATACGCGGGACATTGCGCACCTCGATGAAAGTATGTGTCAGCCCATAGCCCGGGCGACGGCGGCCTCGGCGGTTTCCCGCCACACGTCATGAGAATCAAAGGGTTACGCTGACGAGGGCAGGCCGGATGACGTGTTCCCGGCCACCAATCCGGACGAATCCAGACACAGCGAGCCGCGCATTATGCCGGAGAGGGCCTGTCCGGGCAAGTCCCCAGCCCGGACCTGCCCGTGGCGCTGGCTGAATGGACGAGCCGCCTCTACACGGCAGGGTCGCAGCCGCTGGAGATACTGGAGGCTCGCCCCTGGAGGTCATCGATGCGTCTGCTGGCAATAACCTATGGAACCGAAGGCGACACACGTCCTCTGGTGATGCTGTGCCACGGCCTCCAGGCGGCGGGACACGAGGTGATGGTGTTGGCCGAGGGCGGCACGCTCGGCAGCGCGCAGGCGCTGGGCGTTCCCCACGCGGCGCTGGAGGGCGACATCCATGATGAAGTGGTGGCGCTGGTCTCGCGCGGCAACAACATGGCGGCGGCCTCGCGAGGCCTGGCGCGGATGGCGCAGCGGCACGTGCCGGCATGGATGCGACAGGCCGACGCGGCCGCGGCCGGTTGCGACGCGGTGTTGACGGGCGGGCTTGCCGCCTTCGTGGGCATGACGGTGGCCGAGCACCACGGAGTGCCGGCCATTGGCACCGGAATGATTCCGCTGACGCCGACCCGTGCGTTTCCCTCCCCGTTCCTGCCGCGACTGCGGCTGCCTGGCGTGCTCAACCGGCTCAGCTACGGGCTGGTCAACCAGGCGGTGTGGCGCACCTTCCGCGCACCCATCAACGACGCACGACGGGCGCTGGGCATGCCGGCGCGACATTCGCTGTGGCGCGACCTGCCGATGCTGTACGGCATCTCGTCGAGCCTGATGCCGCCGCCTGCGGACTGGCCGGCCAATCACCATGTATGCGGGCAGTGGCGCGCGCAGGATGTGGACTGGCAATCGGAGCCTGCTCTCCAGGCGTTTCTGGACGCGGGCCCTGCCCCGGTCTATGTCGGATTTGGCAGCATGACGGGCTTCGATCGGAGCGTGATCCCGTCACTGCTGCAGGCGTTGGCACCGCGACGCACGTTATTGTTCCCTGGCTGGGCCGGCGTGCCCAACGGACCGTTGCCTGCGAACGTATTCGTGGTTGGGCCTACTCCGCACGAAGCACTGTTCCCGCGCTGCGCGATGGTCATCCATCATGGCGGCAGCGGCACCACGCACTCTGCCTGTCGTGCAGGCGTGCCGTCTGTGGTCATGCCGCTTGCGGCAGATCAGTTCTTCTGGGCGGCACGGTTGCAGGCCTTGGGCGTGGCGCCTGCGCCCTTGTCGCAGAAGCGGCTGGATCACGACACGCTGGTGAAAGCGATTGCGTTTGCCGGACGTTCCGATGTCATCAGTCGGGCGACAACGCTCGGAAATGCGATGGCAGGCGAGGATGGCGTATCCGTCGCTGTCGATGTCATCGAGCAGTTACTGTCATCCCGCTAGACGAAAGCGCCGCATCTGAGCCAGTTGCGTCGGGCAGTGATGCAGCACCTCACAGCATGTGCCAGCATTCGCGCGGCGCTGCTGATCGGACCTTGTAAACAGGATGGTCGCGCTGCGAAGTCAGATGCTTTGTACTTTCCTCAGCCATTGGCGGGATAGGCGAATGCCGACGCGTTGCACTGCCGAGACCCTTGAAGGTCATCCTTCAAGAACCGATGACGGACCAGAGGGCCTGTTGCTTTCTGAACAGGCGAATTGAAGTGCGATGGATTGCATTGACTGGCGTTTAAACCGCTGATCTAATGATCCCACGACCTCGCCCTCGCAGCCGTCATTAAGTTGGCCAAGCGGCTTGGGTTGAAAAAACCGCCGCGAGGCGGTTTTTTCTTGCCCGAATAGGAATCGAGATGGGCGGATCTACTGCCGTGTACATTGACGGCTACAACCTCTATTACGGTCGTATCCGCGGCACCCGTTACAAATGGGTGGACTTGGTCTCATTGTTCGACGGTGTTGTTCGGAAGCAGGCTCCCGATAGCCAGGTGGAGGTTGTCCGCTACTTCAGCGCCTTCTGCTTGGCCAACTTCGCCACGCATGGAACGGATTCCACCGAAGCCCAGAACAGATATCTACGCGTCCATGAGATGAAGCACGGACCGCGATTCTGCAAGACGATGGGAACTCATACCCATGACCGCTGCGGTGTCAGCATGCCTCGGTACGTTGAAGGTGCGCGCTTCAACCGGCGAGATCGCGTCAAGGTATGGCGGCTGGACGAGAAGCAGACGGATGTGAACATCGCTTTGGCGATGTATCGGGACGCCCTCTCTGGCAGGTTCTCGCAGTTGGTCATCTGTTCCAATGACAGCGACGTTGAGCCTGTACTCCGTGCGATCAGAGAAGACTTTCCCGGAATCCGTATTGGAGTGATAACTCCACGACCGCCTCCGGAGTCCGGTACCCGGTCTCATCGGAATGTCATGTCGTCCCTATCCAAGCACGCAGACTGGACTCGCAGTCACATCCATGACGAAGAGCTTGAGGCGTGTCAGCTTCCTTCTCGTATACACACAGGAAAGCGTCCTCTGGTGAAGCCAGATCATTGGTGACGAAGCAGCGTCTGGAATCTGGGCTCTGGCCATCTACCAGTGCCCAGATTTGCTCTTGGCTTCGGTGGAAGCCGGCCAGAGGCCGGCTCTACCTCGGTTTGTGCAGCCACCGGTACAGCACCGGCAGCACCAGCAGGGTGAGCAGCGTGGAGGAGACGATGCCGCCGATCACCACGGTGGCCAGCGGGCGCTGCACTTCCGCGCCGGCGCCGACGTTGAAGGCCATCGGCACGAAGCCGAGCGAGGCTACCAGCGCGGTCATCACCACCGGGCGCAGGCGACCGAGCGCGCCTTCGCGTACTGCGTCCGCAAGTGGCATGCCGCCGTCGCGCAGACCGCGCACGAAGCTGATCATCACCAGGCCGTTGAGCACGGCCACGCCCGACAACGCGATGAAGCCGACGCCTGCCGAGATCGACAGCGGAATGCCACGCGCGGCCAATGCCAGCACACCCCCGGTCAAGGCCAATGGCACGCCGCTGAACACGATGGCCGCGTCCTTGACCGAGCCGAACGCCCAGAACAACAGCGCGAAGATCAGGATCAGGGTGACCGGCACCACGATCGCCAGGCGCTGGCTGGCCGAGATCAGCTGCTCGAAGCTGCCGCCGTACTCGATCCAGTAGCCATCGGGCACCTGCACGTCGCGGTTGACCGCCTGCTGCAGGTCGCTGACGAAACTGCCCAGGTCGCGATCGCGCACGTTGGCGGTGACCACGATGCGGCGCTTGCCGTTTTCGCGGTTGATCTGGTTCGGCCCTTCGCTGTTGGCCAGCGTGGCCAGCTCGCGCAGCGGCACGGTACGCGCGGTGCCGCTGGTCCAGCCGCCGGCTTGGCTGGATTCGTCGGCATCGCCTTCCAGTGGCGGGGCCAGCGATACCGGCAGGTCGGCCAGTGCGGCCGGGTCCTGGCGCAGCGCCTCGGGCAGGCGCACCACGATGTCGAAGCGGCGGTCACCTTCGAACAGCTGGCCGGCGACCTGCCCGCCCACCGCGGTGGCCACGGTGGACTGCACCTGGCCCGGGTTGAGCCCGTAGCCGGCCAGCGCGCTGCGGTTGGGGGTGACGGTGAGCAGCGGCAGGCCGCTGGTTTCCTCCAGCCGCACATCCGCCGCGCCCGGCACGCTGCCGGCCACGCTGGCGATGCGCCTGCCCACCTTCAGCAACGTCTCCAGGTCATCGCCGAACAGCATCACCGCAACGTCGGCACGTACGCCGGAGATCAGCTCGTTGGTGCGCATCTGGATCGGCTGGGTGAACTCGTAGTTGTTGCCCGGCAGCTGCTCCACCGCCGCTTCCAGCTCGGCGAGCAGCGCCGCACGTGGTTTGCGCGGGTCCGGCCAGTCGCTGCGCGGTTTCATCATGATGAAGGTGTCGGCCACCGAAGGCGGCATCGGATCGGAGGCCACTTCCGGGGTGCCGATCTTGGAGAACACCGTGCTCACTTCCGGGAACTGCACCAGCCGGTTTTCGATGCGCTTCTGCATGTCGATCGACTGGGTCAGGCTGGTGCCCGGAATGCGCATGGCGTGCATGGCCACATCGCCTTCGTCCAGGTTGGGCACGAACTCGCTGCCCAACCGGGTGGCCAGAAGGCCGCAGCCGACCACCAGCACCAGCGCTGCACCGACCATCCAGCGCCCGCGCCGCAGCGCGAACGCCAGCAGCGGCTCGTAGCGCCGACGCACCCAGGCCATCACTTGGTTTTCCTTCTCCTGCACGCGGCCGCCCAGGAACAGCGCGATGGCGGCCGGCACGAAGGTCAACGCCAGCACCATCGCGCCGCTGAGCGCGAGCACCACGGTGATGGCCATGGGGTGGAACATTTTTCCTTCCACGCCCGACAGCGCGAAGATCGGCAGGTACACCGCGGTGATGATGCCCAGCCCGAACAGGCTCGGGCGGATCACTTCGGCGGTGGCGCTGGCGGTTTCGGCAAAGCGCTCTTCGCGGGTCATGTCGCGGCCGAGTGCGTGCTGGCGTTCGCCAAAACGGCGCAGGCAGTTTTCGATGATGATCACCGCGCCGTCTACGATCAGGCCGAAATCCAGCGCGCCCAGGCTCATCAGGTTGGCCGAGACCCCGCCCCGGGCCATGCCGGTGAGGGTGAACAGCATCGCCAGCGGAATCACCGCCGCGGTGATCAGCGCCGCGCGGAAGTTGCCCAGCAGCAGGAACAGCACCACGATGACCAGCAGTGCGCCCTCCACCAGGTTCTTCGCCACGGTCTGGATGGTGCGGTCCACCAGCGCGGTGCGGTCGTAGCTGGCGGTGACGGTGACACCCTCCGGCAGGCTGCGTTGCGCCTGCTGCAGTCGCGCGGCGGCCGCCTGCGCGACCTCGCGGCTGTTGGCACCGATCAGCATCACCACCGTGCCCATCACCACTTCATGGCCGTCCTGGGTGGCGGCACCGCTGCGCAGTTCGGGCCCGTCGGCCACGTCGGCGACATCGTGGACGTGGATCGGCACGCCTTCGCGGCGTGCCAGCACGATGTTGCCGATCTCCTCCAGGTTGGCCACCTGGCCCGGAATGCGCACCAGGAACTGCTGGCCGTTGCGTTCAATGTAGCCGGCACCGACGTTCTGGTTGTTGCTTTCCACGGCCTTCGCCACGTCTTCCAGGGTGAAGCCGAGCGCGCGCAGGCGCGCCGGGTCCGGGGTGATGTGCACCTGGCGCTGGAACCCGCCGATGGTGTTGACCTCGGTCACGCCGGGCACGTTGCGCAGTTGCGGGCGGATCACCCAGTCCTGCAGGGTGCGCAGGTCGGTCGCGGTATAGGCCGTGCCATCGGGTTTGCGTGCCGACGGGTCGGCGTCGACGGTGTACATGAAGATCTCGCCCAGGCCGGTCGAGATCGGCCCCAGCTGCGGGTCCAGGCCGGCCGGGATCTGCGATTTCACCTGCTGCAGGCGCTCGGCCACCTGCTGCCGCGCGAAGTAGATGTCGGTGCCGTCTTCGAACACCACGGTGACCTGCGACAACCCGTAGCGCGACAACGAGCGCGCCTGTTCCATCCGCGGCAGGCCGGCCATCACCGTTTCCACCGGGTAGGTGATGCGCTGCTCGGCTTCCAGCGGCGAGTAGCCGGGGGCGGCGGTATTGATCTGCACCTGGACGTTGGTGATGTCCGGGGTGGCGTCGATCGGCAGCCGGGTGAAGCTCCATGCGCCCACCGCGATCAACGCCAGGGTCAAGCCCATCATCAGCCAGCGCTGCGCGATGGCGCCGGCAATGATGCGCTCGAGCAGGCCGGCGCGGCCGCGCCCGGCGGAACCGGCCGAGGGATCAATGTTCATGCGACGCCCCGGCCTTGCCGATGTCGGCCTTCACCACGTAGCTCTGTTCGATGACGACCTGGTCGCCCGGTGCCAGCCCTTCCAGTACCTCGACCTGGTTGGCATCGCGTGCACCCAGGCGCAGCGGGCGCGCGGTGTAGGTGTCTCCATTGCGCACGAACACCACGTCCCTTCCTTCCAGCGTCTGCAGCGCGGCCAGCGGCACCACCTGCGCCGCCGGTCGGGTCGCGACCACGATGCGGGCCTTCACTGCCGCGCCCGGGCGCCACAGGCCATCGTCGTTGCGCAGCGTGGCGCGGGCAACGGTGCTCTGGCTGGCCGTGGCCGTGCCGGGCAGCACGCGCTCGAGCGTGGTGGCCTGGGTGACGCCGTCGGTCATGCGCGACACCGTGACCGGCACGCCGGCGGTGATGTGCTGGGTGTCGTTGCCGAAGATGTGCAGGTCCACCCACAGTGTGGACAGGTCGCCGATCTCGAACAACGGCGTACCCTCGCCTGCCACGCCGCCCACCTGCGCCTGGCGCGCGAGCACCACGCCGCCGATCGGCGCAGTGACCGTGTAGGTGGTCAGGCTGAGGTTGCTTTCGATACTGGCCAGCACCTGGCCGGCCTGGACGCGATCCCCCACGTTGGCGCGCAGCGAGCGGATCGGGCCCGGAAAACGGGCCATCACCTGGGCCACGCGGCCGTCGACCGGGGTCAGCAGGCCCTGCACGTCGTGTTCGTCGGCGATGGTACCGGCGGCGACCGGGGCCACGCGGATACCCGATTCTTCCGCCATGGCGGCGGGGATGGTGGTGCTGTCCGCTGCGTCGTCGTGGTCATCGCCGGCCTCGGCGTGACCGGGCTCGCCGTGTCCGGCATCGGCGGTGCCAGCCGTGGCAGCCGGGTCGTCCCTGCTACAGCCAGGCAGCGCCAGCAGGCAGGACAGCAGCGCGGCAAGCGGAAGCACGCGTGCAATGGAGATGTTCATCGGCGGTCCTCCGTGGACGGGGTGACGGTATCGGCAGCAGCCTGCGGGGCGTCAGCGAGCAGGCCCTGGCCGGTGAGGCGCTGCAGTTCGATCAGGGCGGTCTGTGCCGCCATGGCGGCTTCAAGCTGGCGTTGCCGCGCTTCAATGCGCATGGCCTGCAACTGGGCCCATTCCATGTAACTGATGGCCCCGGCACGCCAGGCCTTTTCGGCGGCATTCTCGGCGCGCTTCAATTGCGGCAGCACATCGCGCGCCATCCGGTTGACCTCCAGCCGCGACGTTTCATACCGCCCATGCGCCTCCGCCAGCGTGGCGTAGAGCTGCAGCGCGCGCGCTTCGCGCTCCACGCCGTTGAGCGCCAGCTCGGCCTCCGCCGCGCGGATATCCGGATCGGCGCGGCGCACGCTGCCCAGCGGGAGGCTGAAGCCCCCCACCAGCGAGGTATCACCGCTGTCGCGGCTGTTGCGCACGCCCAGCTGCCAACTTACGTCCGGGCGCTGCTGGGTCCGCGCCAGCTGCAGCTGCGCCTCGCGTACGCGGCGCTCGCCCGCCAGCACCGCCAGTTCCGGCGTGCGTTGCAGCTCCCGGGCAAGCTCATCGAACGGCTGAAGCACCGGCAGTCGCAGCGGGTCACCGCTGACCACATCGAAGCCGGGCTCGCGTTCACGCCAGAGCGCTGCCAGGGCCACGCGCGCAGCGCGGTCCGCCTGCCTGGCGCGATCGCGATCCACTTCCGCCTGCGCCAGCATGGCCTGCGCCGTCATCAGCACCGATTCGGGCGATGCGCCGGCCTGCAGCCGCACCCGCGCCGCGGCCACTGCGCGTCGGCGCTGGTCGATATCGGTTTCGGCAATGGCGAGCCGCGCCCGCGCTTCGGTGATGGCCAGGTAGCGCTGCGCCACCGCGGCCAACAGGTCCAGGCGCGCGGTTTCGCGCTGCGGTGCCAGGGCATCCAGGTTGGCCTGGGCCAGCACGCGGCGCGCATCCAGCTTGCCGCCGCGCTCGAGCACGCCGGCCAGGGTGACGGTCAGCTCGGCGGCATCGAAGCCGCGGGTGTTGCCGCTGCCGAGCGCGTTTTCCAGCTCCACGCCGACCGACAGCGGTGGACCGAACGCGGCCGCGTCACGGCGGGCCTCCAGCAGCGGGCGCTGCGCATCCACCAGGCGCAGGTCCGGGTGCTGGCGTGCCACGCGGGCGAGCGCCTGCTCCAGGGTCAACGGGGGTGCCGACGACACAGCCGCGGGCGGGGAATCAAAGAACGGGGCAAGGGGCGCCGTGCCCTGCGCAGACGCGCACGGCACGAACGCAATGGCAGCAACGGCTGCCAGACGCATCCACATGGGAATCTCCAGAAAGCGGTTCAGAGGTGAAGCCGCGGCCGGCCGCCGCGTGGCATCACGCCGCTATCGGGGGGCGCAGCAGGCTCTCGGGCGGCTGCGCCAGCAGCTGTGCGGTCAAGCCGACCGGCACGGCATGCGCCGGTGCGGCGGGCAGCGACCAGGTCGACGCGGCCAGCGGCAGCACGCCGCCGTGGCCATGGCAGTGCCCGCAATGGACCAGCGCATGCAGCAGGCGCTCGCTGCCGTCTTCATCGGCGGTGCCCGTACCTTCGCCGGGCACCACGGTACGCTCGGCCGATGCGGTGTGCGACAACGCATGGGCAAGGCCAGGGCCCCCGGCATGCGACAACGCGTGAAGGTCACCCAATGCCGATGCCAGCGCGCCACCGGCCGTGCCGAACAACACCACCGCCAGCATCAGCAGGCGGATCGGCATCGACAGGCGGTGGCGCAGGCGGGACATCATCGGCGCAGGGTAGCGACGCCGGTGCCCGTTACACAATCGCAGCGCTGCTGGCGGTTCATGCGCGGCTCTGCGGTGGCGTGGGCGCGGCGGCTGCCCAGCGGTCCTGACGACGCTGCCGTGCCTCGCTGGCGGTGCAGGGTGCCGGCGTTTCGCGCTGGTCGCGGCCCGGGGTAACGGGCACCTTGAGCAGGTAGTCGCATTGCAGTTCGCCACCGGCGCGCCATGCGTCCGGTTCCACGGTTCGGCCCGGATCGTGGCCGACCTTCAACGCGTCGCTCCAGCTCGGGTTGGTGTCTTCCATGCGCAGGCTCGGCACTTCCAGCTGCTCGGCGATGCCTGCAATGCCGTTGAAGGTACCGGCGTGTGCGTTGCCCACCAAGGCCACCCAGCGCTGCGGACCGGGTTTGCCGACCTGGTCCAGCTGGTCCTGTCGTATGCGCAGCGCCGCCACGTGATTGAACAGCTTGGTGCGCAGATCCAGCCCGGTTTCCTCGGGGTGGCCCGCGGGCACCTTTACCCCGTGCAGGTGATAGCTGCTCATCAGATCGAGCGCCACCACGCGTATGCCCGCGTTGAATGCAGCATCAACCACATTGCTGAAGGTGTTGCCGCTTTTCACCTGCATGTGGTGTCCGTGGTCCTGTTCGGCCAGGAAGCGCTTCAGTGCTCCAGTATAGATGCCATGCCGGTGCAGCTGGTCCAGGTCGGCCTGGTGCAGGTCGGCCTGCAGGTGCTCCATGTAGAGGGTATCTACGCCAAGGTGACGCAGCAGTGCCATGTGATCGATCAGCAGGCGCTTGCTCCCCTGCTGCGCGTGGACTTCGCCCAGCACCAGGCCCTTGGCAGTTCCCAGCAACTGACGCAGCAGGTCGGCCTGGCGGCGGGCGGGTGCGAGGTCGGGGCAGTCACGTGTGCGGCTTGCCCGCATGGGGCGGGTCAGTGCCGCATCCACCAGGTGCGCACGCTTGCTGCAGAAGTTGTCGAGTGCGACGCGCTCGGGCGATCCAGGTGGCATCTGGAAGTCGTCGTACAGCGCTTTGCCATACTGATGGTGCAGGTCCGCCACCACCGCGGCCCGGTCAGCCGGGAGCGCGAAACGCTGCAGTCGATCGGGTGTTGCCGGCCGTTGGCAGACCACGCCGTCATACACGGCGGCGTCGCGCATGCGCGCTCCAGGGCTGCAGTCCGCATTGCGCAGCGCGACCAACGGCGCAACAGGGTGGCGGCGTTGAACGCGTGCGGGCAAGTGGGAGAGAACGCGGCACTTCAGTGCGGCCAGGGCATCCAGCATGGTCAGGCTCTTTGAGGGGTCACGCGCGCCATCGGGCGCGCGTGACCAGCCTAGTCATCTGTTGCCACTCATCTGCGACGCGCTAGGCAGTTTCATCATTTCGCAAAACGCGATGCGTCGATACGTGCACGAGCGCACATCAGGAACGACCGTTACCGACACAGCGTCTCGTCACACCGCGGGCGCAGCGGCGTGACGCAGCTCGCGCAGGCGCAACGCTTCGCCGGCGCTGCACGGCGCCGGTGTCTCCGATCGCAGGCGACGGTCGGCGGCGGGCAGCTTGAGCAGGTAATCGCACTGCAGCTCGCTGCCGCCACGCCGCAGCAGGGGTGGCAGCGTCCGGCCGGGGTCGAAGCCTGCCTGCAGGCGTCGGCTTGGGCCCGGACTGGCATCTTCAATCCGCAGGCTCGGTACCCCGAGGCGTTCGGCGATGCCGGGAATGCCGTTGAAGGTGCCTGCATGGGCATTTCCTACCAGCGCCACCCAGCGCTGCGGTGCCGGCCTGCTGTTCTGCCCCTTCTGCGATGCCGGCTTGCTGGCCTGTCTGCGCTGGTCGTAGAGGATCCGGGCCGTCGCCACATGGTCAAAGAGCTTGACCCGGATGTCGTGCGTTTCCGCCGTGCTGGCACCGGTGCGGTCGTGGACGCCGCGCAGGTGGTAGCTGGCCAGCAGGTCCAGCGCGACAATCCGCATGCCGACCTCGCACGCCGCATCGACGAGACCATGGAGGTGTTCGTGCCCGTCCAGGAAACGGGCCAGGCCTGGCGACATCGCGCCGCCGCGGTGCAGATGGTCCAGGTCCGCCTGGTGGATGTCACCCTGCAGGTGTTCCAGGTACAGGGTATCCACGCCAAGCCGGCGCAGCAGCAGCATGTGCTCGATCAGCAGTCGCCTGCCGCCCCCGGCCGTAGGCACGTCGCCCACCACCAGGCCGTTGCCGTGGCGCAGGAGATGTTTCAGCAGCTGCGCCTGGCTCCGGGCCGGAGCCGGATCGGGCCAGTCCCGTCGCGTCGACGCCGGTGGCGCCGCCGCAGCGAGCGCGGCGTCGACCAGCTGCGCGCGTTTGGCGAAGAACGCGTCGAGCGCGAGGCGGTCCGCGACCGGGAATGGCAGGTAGTAATCGGGGTCGAGCAGCCTGCGGTGCTGTTGCAGCAGCGCGACAAGCGCCTGGCCGTGTTCGGGTGCCAGGCTGAAACGCTGCAGGGGATCGGGACCGGCTGCACCGGCGGCGGTGGAGGCTCGGCTCCGCAGCACCGGTGGAACGTCGGGAAGGTTGCGCAGGCTGAGCAGGCGCGGCGCGCCGTTGGCGAGGCGACGGTACGGCACCTGCGCGGCGGTGGAAGGGAACAGGCGGTGTGGCAGGGTGGACAGGGCATCCAGCATGGTCGGGCTCCGTGGGGGAAACGCGCGCCCGGGGGCGCGCGCCGACCAGCCTAATCATCTGTTGCCGCAGCACTGCGATGCGCTATGCAGTTTCGTCATCACAGTGCTGGGCGTGTGCCAATGCGTGCGTCAGCGCACATCGGCAAGGACCATTGCCGACATCAAGGCGCGCGGCGCGCGTCGATGTAGGCGCGGATCTGCGCATCGAGCACCGGCAGCGGCACCGAGCCCTGGCTGAGCACGGCATCGTGGAAGCCCTTGATGTCGAAACGGTCGCCCAGCGCCTTCTCCGCTTCGCCGCGCAGGCGCACGATGGCGATCTCGCCGAGCTTGTAGCTCAGCGCCTGGCCCGGCCACGAGATGTAGCGGTCCACTTCGGTGGTGACTTCATGCTCGCTCAGCGCGGTGTGGTCGCGCAGGTAGGCCAAGGCCTGTTCGCGGGTCCAGCCCTTGTGGTGGACGCCGGTGTCGATCACCAGCCGCGCGGCGCGCCACATCTCGTAGGTCAGGCGACCGAAATCCTCGTAAGGGGTTTCGTAGATGCCCATTTCCACGCCGAGCTTCTCGCTGTACAGGCCCCAGCCTTCGCCGTAGGCGGAGATGTAGGCGTTGCGGCGGAACTCGGGCTGTTCGCCCTGCTCTGCCGCCAGCGCACCCTGCAGCGCGTGGCCCGGGTCGGACTCATGCAGGGTCAGCGCCGGCAGGTTGTACAGCGGACGCGCCGGCAGGTTGTAGGTGTTGACCCAGTAGGTGCCCATGCCGCCGCGGCCGGCGGTCCAGAACGGGGCGATGTCCGGCGGCACCGGCACGATGGTGAAGCGCGCGCGCGGCAGCGTCATGTACTTGCCGATCACGCCGTCCACCCGCTTGGAGATCCAGGCCGCGCGGTGCAGCAGCTCGTCCGGGGTCCTGGCATAGAACTGCGGGTCGGTGCGCAGGAAGGCGAGGAACTCGGCGAAGCTGCCCTTGAACTGGACCTGCTTGATGACCTCGTTCATTTCCTTCTGGATGCGCGCCACTTCCTTCAGGCCGATCTCGTGGATCTGCTGCGGGGTGAGGTCCAGCGTGGTGTATTCGTGGATCTGCTGCTGGTAGTACGCCTTGCCGTCCGGCAGCGCTTCGGCGGCCAGGGTGGTGCGTGCCTGCGGCACGTATTCGCCGACGAAGAAGGTGCGCAGCTTAACGAACGCCGGCACCACGCTGGCGCTGATCGCCTGGCGCGCCTGCGCCTGCAGTTCGGCCTGCTCGGCGGCGGGGATGCTGGCCGGCAGCTTCCGGAACGGCGCGTACAGCGGCGACTGGGTCGGGTCCTTCAGCTCGGCGACGGTGGCGATGGACACTTCGCGGCCATCGAGCACCGCGCGCGGCACGCTGAAACCACGCTTGAGTCCGGCCCGCATGTCGTCGGTCTGCTGGTTGAGGTAGCGCGGCACGTCGTTGAGGCGGGCGATGTAATTGCGGTAGTCCTTGGCGGTCTTCATCTCGCGACGGGCCATGAACGACAGGTTGGACCAGAACGAGGAATCCGAGTTGAACGGCATCTCGTAACCGCGCAGGCGCACTTCGGCCGCCAGGTTGAACACCTGGTCGCGATAGATCGCGTAGTTCACCTGGTTGGTCGGGGAGAGCGCCTTGGTGTCGAGCTTGTCCAGCTGGGCCAGCACGTCGTCCCACACCACCAGGCGCGCCTGCTGCGCGGCCGCACTGACGTCGGGCAAGCGGGTGGCGCTGGCCGGACCATCGCCGTCTTCGCTCGCCTCACCACCACCGGTCTGGCGCCAGGCCCATTCCTTCTCGTAGATGGCGCGGAAGGCAGCATCGGCCGGCGATTCCGCGGCCAGGCTGGCCGGCGCGGCGGCGCTCGCCGGCGGCGGGGCGGCCAGCGCGTGGTGGGCAGGAAGGGCCAGGGCGAGCAGCAACGCAGCAACGAGCGGAGATTTCACGAGCAGGGATTCCCGAGTGACGGCAAACCCCGATCATGGCACCCCGATCCAGCGTGCGCATGGATCAAATGTCCTACCCGCGCAGCGGGTAGGACGGGGATCGGCCAACGGCCGAGACCCACGCGCCAACGGCGCGGGTAGCGCCGACTGTTAGTCGGATGCTCTTGATCGTGGTGGGGTGTGGGGTAGACGGGAAGAGGACCGGGCGGCCAGTCGCCGCTCACGGGGCGGGGGGGGGGGCGGGCCGG